>JAOUOQ010000140.1 GCA_029880275.1 Candidatus Aminicenantota bacterium
TATCTCTATTTTTAACTGAGCTCTTCATCCATATTTTGATGAGCCATATCAGGGTGAGAAAAATGACCGTGATTTCAATAATTGAGTAGGCCCAGGGCTCTACCGAGCCGAAGGCTAAAGGGCTGAAAAGTATCAGGAAAATTATTCCTGCTTCAATAAAGTGATTACAGGTTTTAATTTTTCTGTCCAGCATAATTAATTCAGTAATCTAAAACTTCTTGTTTTGTATCTTTTCTAACGCTTTAAATTTAGCTCTCCCGTGTACATTCTCAATTTTGAAGCTTAATGCCAAAAATCCGCTGGATAAGAGAGTTTGTAATCAGAGATGAGATTAATCCTTTGTGCCAGTCGAAATTGAGATTTTTCTTTATAATGGGCAGGAGTCCATCCATGCTCACAATGTTGAACAGCATATCAATTTTGGAATCGCTTAAATAAGAATATATCTCCCTCAATTTAAGCCCTAACCTGATTTCTGGACCAAGTTTTGCCCTCCACAATTGGTCGTATTGATGGAGAATCTCTTCGTCAAAGCGGTTCTGCTGAAAGGCTTTATCTAAGACCTTAGCAGCCATCTCCGCCCCAATCATCCCATAATAGATGCCGCCATTGGTGGTGGTCTTCACCTGCCCGGCTGCTTCTCCCACCACCAGGATTCTTCTTGTAAAAGCTTTAGGAATAAGACCCAGGGGAATAGCGCTGTGCTGCACATTTGTTACCCTGGAGATGTCTTTCTCAGCTTGTAACTTATGTGATAGGAATTGCAGATGCTGAAAAGAGCCTTTTTCTGTGGTAAGCCCCACTAATCCCCTTTCATTTCCCAATGGGATGAGCCAGGCAAAGGAGCCGGGGGCAACCTTGTTTCCCAGATACACCTCGGTATAGTCAAGTCCTGAGGTGTAAACCTCTGCCTGAACGGCTTCAACATAGCGCGGGGGGCTTTTAAGCCCTACCATCTTAAGCAGAGAGGAACCATATCCTACCGCTATCACTCCCACCTTGGCCTTCAACTCCAGGCTGCGACCTTTAGATTGTATGCACACCTTCACCTCATCCTCATGTATCAGGATTTTCCGCACCCAGCTCTCATCCAGAAAAGAGGCTCCCGCGCTTATCGCTCTGCGGGTCAAATAGGAGTCAAAGCCAGAGCGGTCTACCGCAAATGCCAGGTCAGAATCAGATTGGTAGATAAATGATTTGCCGCTGGGGGATATAAATTTGAATTTATTTATGCGATTCAAAACAGGGACTTCCCAGAGGTCAAATTCCCGAAATGCCTCCAGCCCTATTATACCGGAGCAGTTTATGGATTGCTTGGGGGTCTTTCTCCCCTCTATAAGCAGAACCTGGTATCCCATCTTTGCCAGCAGATACGCAGCATGACTTCCGGCAGGTCCAGAACCGACAATTATCGCATCGTACATAGTGAACCCCACTTAAATCTTATACTCTCGAGTCTCCCATTTTCTCTTTAAGGTTATCCAAAAGGAAAGGAGGATGAGTTTTATATCAAGCCAGAGGCTTTGGTTTTTAATGTAAAGGAGGTCATACCTGAATTTATTCTTCTTGGTGATGTCACGGGGAGCGTAGATTTGGGCTAATCCGGTAAGACCTGGTCTTACCGAGCTGCGCAGCTTGAAATTTGGCAGCTTGTCTATCTTTGCTGTGGGATTACCTCTGGCTGGCTCCCTCACCTCTATCTCAAGGGGTCGGAGAGCCCTTGGACCGACAAAGCTCATGTCCCCCTTCAGAATGTTGAGCAACTGAGGAAGCTCATCCATGGCAGTTGCTCTCAGGAATTTACCCACCCTGGTAATCCGCGGGTCGTTCTCTTCCGCCTGCAGTGGTCCAACACCCTCCTCAGCATTGGGTATCATTGAACGGAACTTAAAACTGGTGAAAACTTTGCCATCTTTGCCTACCCGTTCCTGAGTATAGAAGATAGAACCTCTATCCTCTAACCATATCATCAAAGTGAAAACAAGCCAGAGAGGGGAGGACAAAATAAGACCACTAAAGGAAAGAAGTATATCGAACCCCCTTTTCAAGCCCATTTTATTTTTTGCTCCAACAGATAGATACAGCTCCGCCCTCTCAGCTACATAAGCCTCTTTCATACTTCCCGATTGATGACCTTTATCGTGCCGATAATAGGGTTTACCAGGGAATATCCCGCCTGACCAGCTCAGCATGCCTCAATATCGCAGCTGTCCACCTTCACTGAGATGCTTCTTCCAAGCAGGTGGACCGATACCACTACTGTTGATTTATACAACTCCCTCTGCATCAGAATCCCTTTAGAACCGGTCAAGGGACCGCTTACTATTTCCACCCTCTCCCCCTCTTTCACATATGGGTAGCAGTTAACGGTCGTGCCATTCTCGGTTAATATTCTGATCGATTCAATCTCTTCATCCGGGATGGGCGATAACTGCATCTTGTTTGTCCCCAGGACTCTCACCACACCATTGGTCTTCAGGATCTCCAGGTATTTATAATCGTCCATCTGGCAACGAAGAAAGAGGTATCCAGAAAACAGTGGTCTTTCGATGTACTTTTTTCTGTCCTTCCACCGGCGCAGAGATTTAACTACGGGCAGAAAGGTCTCAAATTGCTTGCCAGTTAATTTATGGTTGACCTTAAACTCGTGCCGACTTCGAGTATAAATGGCATACCACTTGGGAAAACTATCTTCCCCTAGATCATATTGGTTCATCTTAGAACCTCAAATCAATTAGCCGAAAATGTGAACTAATTTTTTATTTCGCTGATACCCTGAGTAGCTTCCCTCTGGTTTGCTCTATCGCCGATAGGAGAACTCAATCACCTCGCTGTCAGTCAAGGCTGATATCTTTCCCTCTGCTCCGTAATCAAAACTAAAGGCTCTGCCCGGGGTTAATTTTGTGTGGAAAACTTCACTAATAGTTGTAATCTCTATATCCACCATCCCTTTATTTAAAAACAGGATGCGGCGGGCATCCTCACCGGGAACTTTTACCTTTTCCCCTTTATTAATTTTCAATATTCGCCCTTCACCTCTGCCTGTTCTGGTAATGATAATCTCTAGCCCCCAGGGATTGTCGTTTCTTTCCACCATCATTCTTAACCACTAAAATATCCTAAAGATTCTAAACCCCTCTTTTTATGCTTGAGATAAAAGAGGGGACTTTTCTTACCTTTATTTATATTAGGTTGAGCTCATCATGCTCATAAATTCCCTCTTCCTGTGAACAGAGCTAGGATAGTTCAAATATGAAAATAGAGCTCTTTTACAGAGTCCTATTTCCCGTCTGTTTCGTCTTATCTTGATATTTCCTGCCGCGGTAATAACGATATTTCTTACCATAGTAGTAATAATGCCGGTAATAATAATGATGTTCTATGATGTCTAAATCGTTTAGCACAACCCCCACTATCTTGGCATCGTTTAATTTCTCTTTTCCCAGCATAACCGCTTCTCTCGGCGTATCGGCCCCCTTGACCACCAATATCACCCTGTCAACTTTAGTAGCTAATAACTGTGGGTCGGTGAATGCGATTAATGGAGGGGAATCCACCACTATATGATCGAAAGAACCACGGCAAGATTCAAGCAGGGCATCGAACTTTGCAGAGCTTAACAGTTCGGCTGGGTTGGGGGGTAATTTACCAGAGGGAATGATAAATAGATTGGAAATATCTGTCTTTTTGATTACAGTAGCAATCTTAATGTTTTGGGTAAGAAAATTAGTCAATCCAGGTTCTTTATTAATATTGAATATGCGGGCAAGCTTGGGCTTTCTCAGGTCAGCCTCAAGCAATAAAACCCTTTTATCTAAATGAGTTAAGGTGATGGCAATATTTATTGCTGTTGCTGTTTTTCCCTCAGATGGTTGGCTGCTGGTAATCAATATAAGTTTAGGTGGAGATTCCGGAGAGGAGAGCAAGAGTGAGGTGCGCATAGACCTGTAAGATTCGGAGATAGAGGACATTGGATGGGTATGGGCAATTTTTTCAATGGATGTGGGCAGCTTTTCAGGACTCTCATGCCCATAATAAGACCTATATCCATATCTGTAAGCCTTGGAAGTTTTTAATCCGTCAAGAGAAGGTATAATAGCCAGGGTGGGAAGCTTCAGATACATTTCCACATCCTCCCTGTTCTTCAAAGAGCTATCAAGGTACTCGAAGAAGAAAGCTAAGCCGGTCCCCAGCATCAAGCCGACAAAGATGCTTAACATAATGTTCAACTTCTTTCTTGGTCGGTAGGCGCTCTGAGGTATCTCTGCCCGGTCGATTATTCTGATGTTGCTGGTTCCCAAATCCCTTAATTCAGCCGAGACACCCGCCTCATCTCCTCTTTTCATCAACGAGTCCAGCAGCTTTCTTTTATTATCAACCTCAGTTTTCAGGGTAGTATAGAGGATGGAATTTCTGTGGAGCTCTATTGCCTCAGCTTTCTGTATATCGAGCATCTCCTTTAACCCGCTCTCTCTTGCCAGGGCTGTTTCATATTCCGATTCCGCTGATTTCCTCACTTTGGTTACTATGTCGTTTATCTCCTCGTCCAGTCTCAGTTTTGTATTATCGAGCTCAGATTTGAGCCTTACCATCTCTGGCCAATCCTCCTTGAAGCTCTTTGACTTTTGGGCATACTCTCTTTCCAGCCTGGCATATTCCTTCTTGAGGTCTTGAATCACAGGATTTTTCAAAACCTCAGGGATAGAATCGGGGGAGGCGTTCTTCATCTGATTGTAGTAAGATTCCTTGGCTATCCTTTCGGTTTGAGCTCTGGTATATTCGGCATTCAGGTCCGCCAGCTTACTGATGATGATATTCTCATCCCCCTCCAGTGCAATAATGCCTTTCTGTCCGGCGTAGTGCTGCATCTCTTCCTCTTTGGCGGCGATCTCCGTTTTTAGCTCATCGATCTGTTTGCTCAGGAAATCGTATGCTTCCCGGGAAGCATAGTATGTCGCCTCCAGGTTCGACTCGATGAATCCCTCCGCCATCGCATTGGTAATCTCTGCAGAGAGCCTAGGTTCATGGCTTATGAAGGATATCTCAGCCAGCCTGCTGTTTCTAATCGGCTGCACCTCGAGCTGCTTGCTGAAGGTGACAATGATATTAGTATAAGGATCAGCAAGCTCCTCATTTTCATCTTTCTTACTACGAAATATATTTCTTATCCTTTTTAGAATCCCACCTCTGCTTTCCGAAGAAAATTCAGGATGGGAGAT
>JAOUOQ010000141.1 GCA_029880275.1 Candidatus Aminicenantota bacterium
GTCGCTCGCCAGGAGGCTGAACTCCTTTATCCAGCTTTTGCCGCCCAGCCCGTGAGCGGTGATAAAGGCACCACCGCCTGCAATGAGATAGGTCTCCCCGGCATCGGTGCGTCCACCGGGGTCAGCCGCATAGGCACCGATGATGAGGTCGTCAAATCCGTCATTGTTCACATCCCCGCTGGTCACCGCAGTGCCAGACACATCATTAGCATCATCCCCGCAGACGGTGATGTCGGCTGGTGTGGTGCTCAGGTCAATAGTTACGGGAGAAGATGGGCTGGAGCCGAAGATGATATAGGTCTCCCCGGCATCGCTGCGTCCACCGGGGTCAGCCCTATAAGCACCGATGATGATGTCGTCATATCCGTCTCCGTTCACATCCCCGCTGGACACCTTAATGCCAGAAGTATCCCCAGCATCATCCCCGCAGACGGTGATGTCAGCTGGTATAACGCTCAAGTCAATGGTATATTTTGCAGGATATGGTGTGCTGAATCCAAAGATGACATAGGTCTCCCCGGCATTGGAGCGCCCACCGGGGTCAGCCATATGGGCACCGATGATGATGTCGTCATATCCATCGGCATTGATATCCCCGCTGGCCACAGTACGACCAAAATAATCTCCATCAGCAACCCCCCAGAAGGTGATGTCGGCTAGGTCGGTGCTCAAATCTATGGTATAAGGTGACGATGGGAAGCTAGCGCCAAAGATGACATAGGTCTCTCCGGCATCGTTGCGTCCACCTGGGCTAGCGCATAAGGCACCGATAATTATGTCGTCATATCCATCGCCGTTGACATCCCCGCTGGACACCGCATAGCCAGACTCATCCCCGGCATCATCCCCGCAGACGGTGATGTCGGCTGGGGTGGTGCTCAAATCTATTGTGTAAGGTGGTGAGGGGAAGCCGGAACCGAAGATGACATAGGTCTCCCCGGCATATGTGCGTGCAGGGTCACCGGGGTCAGCATATGGGGCACCGATGATCAGGTCGTCAAATCCATCGCCGTTTAAATCCCCGCTGGACACCGCATAGCCAGACTCGTCAGCAGCATCATCCCCATAGATGGTGATATCGGCTGATTGAGAGCTTAAATCTATTGTGTAAGGTGGTGATGTGTAGTTATCACCAAAGACCACATAGGTCTCCCCAGCAACATTGCGTCCACCGGGATCAGCCCAACGGGCACCGATGATGATATCATCATATCCGTCACCGTTCACATCCCCGCTGCCCACCGCCCAGCCAGAATGGTCATAGGCAGCAGCCCCGCAGACGGTGATGTCGGCTGACTCCGTGCTGAGGTCGATCGTTGAAGGCGGTGAGCTGGAGCCGAAGATGACATAGGTCTCCCCGGCGTTAGCTCGTGCAGGGTCACCGGGGTCAGCATAATGGGCACCGATTATGATGTCCATATAGCCATCGCCATTTATATCCCCATAGGCAACCGCGCAGCCAGACAAATCATCAGCAGCCTTTCCCAGCACCCGCATATCCCCCCAAACCTTATCCAGGTCAATCACCCGCTGCCCAAAAAGAACTCCCGAGAGGCAAAGGATAAAGATCAGAAGAACATACACTATAAAGGCATTTCGCCTCGACATTTTGGTTACCTCCTTCTTTAAAAAAAGAATAAAAACCTCTCCCACCGCCGTGGTGAGGAGAATTATTGATCATTTTCTATCTATATGGAAAATTAATCAGTTGCATGAAAATTATACCTACCCATCAAAGCTCTGCGCAGAATAATCATCTGGTAAACTTCAGAGTGAAAAACCTTTTGGTAATCTTTGATTAACCTTGCCTCTCTCATCTCCTTTCTTGAGAGAGAGAATATGTTAAAAAATTATCACACAACTGCTGATATTGTCAAGAAAGAAATGTATTGAATTTCGACATTTTTAAATAAGCCGCTGCTGAGATTTTCTTTCTATTTAAAAAAAGGATGGCCTTTCTGGACGAGTGCAGAATATGCCCTATTTACTTTATAATAATATCCCCTGGCCGCCCAAATGGATAGAAAATATCAATATTTTAATAAGGCACTCTGGCGCAGCTTAAGATTAACATTTATGGTAAAATATGTGGCTTTTTGGGGGAGTAGCCTGCAACAAATGTGCTCTATTTATACAGGAAACAATATGGGCCGAAGAGAATCTGCTCCAGCCCACTGCCCCTCGCTCTGGAGCTGTCACTTTGCCATATTGAAGCTAACTTTATCAATAGTTGCTCTTGCCTAAGTGGACCTCACCCTGAGCGTTTACGCCACCGAAGGCTTTGAAGCTGAGAAGGACGGTCCCATCAGGCTTGAATACCTTGACCTGGGAACTGCCGCCTTCACCATGACCGCAGATGAGCTCATCTACTCCGTCGTTATCTGTATCAGAGGCAGTTATTTGCACATCGCCGTTGGTGTTACCGCCAAATCCAAAGGCGGTAAACTCCCCGATTGAGGTTCCGTCCTTTTCAAACAGCCGGACCAGGTTGCCACCATTGTAACCGGTAGAAGCGGCGATCTCCAGATCAGCATCGGTATCAAAGTTCCCCACCGCCAGACGGACCTCACCGCCGGGGTTATCAGCGGCTTCAAATGCCTTGAAGGAGCGGATGACGGTACCATCATAGTTGAATATCTTCACCACGGAGCTGCCTCCTTCTCCCATACCAGCTACTATCTCGTCAACCCCATCGGCGTTCTCGAGGTCACCAGATGCCAGATGCACTTCACCCTGAGCATTGGCAGCCCCAAAGGCTTTGAAGGCGGTGATGAGGGTTCCATCGGTCTCAAAGGTCTTCACCCACGATTGCCCCCCTTCACCCTGAGCTATGGCTATCTCGTTATCGGAGGTGTCGGCATCGAAGTTACCTATGGTCAGATGCAGCTCACCGTTGATATTAGATGCTCCGAAGGCTTTGAAGGAGTTGATAATGGAGCCGTTGACCTCAAAGAACTTCACCCAGGATTTTCCCCCTTCACCCTGACCGGCGGCAATCTCATCCAGGCTATCGGCATCAATATCGCCAATAGCCAGATGGACCTCACCCTGGCTGTTCACCGCTCCGAAGGCTTTGAAGCTATTCAAGCCATTGGTCAGGAGGCTGAACTCTTTTACCCAGCTTTTCCCCCCCAGACCGTGAGCGGTGATAAAGGCACCACCGCCAGAGACAAGATAGGTCTCCCCCGCATTGTGGCGTCCACCGGCGTCAGCCCAAGTGGCGCCGATGATGATGTCATCATACCCATCGCCGTTCACATCCCCGCCCGCCACCGCATAGCCAGAATAATCCTCATTATCATCCCCGCAGACGGTAATATTGGCCGGCCATGAGCTCAAATCTATGGTGTAAGGTGGTGAGGGGAAGCTGAAGCCGAAGATGACATAGGTCTCCCCGGCATTAGTACGTGCAGGGTCACCGGGGTTAGCAAATTGGGCACCGCTGATGATGTCGTCATATCCATCGCCATTCACATCCCCGCTGTCCACCGCACCGCCAAAGCTACTACCAAATTCAGCCCCGCAGATGGTGATATCGGCCTGCTGGGTGCTCAAATCTACGGTGTAAGGTAGGAATAGGAGATTAACACCAAAGATAACATAGGTCTCCCCAGCATAGGTGCGTCCATCGGGAGTAGCATAAGGGGCTCCGATGATGATGTCGTCATAACCATCCCCGCTCACATCCCCGCTGGCCACCGCCCAGCCACACCGATCGTTAGCCTCAGCACCGCAGACGGTGATATTGGCCTGCTGGGTGCTCAAATCTGCGGTGTAAGGTGGGAATAGGAGACTACCACCAAAGATAACATAGGTCTCGCCTCCAGCGTTGTCAGCCTCACGGGCGCCAATAATAATATCATCATAACTATCGCCATTTATGTCCCCGCTGGCCACTGCGCAGCCAGAATAGTCACCAGCAACAGCCCCGCAGACGGTGATATCAGCTGGAGTGGTGCTCAAATCTATGGTATAAGGTGGGGATGGGAAGCTGTCGCTTAAGATGACATAGGTCTCCCCGGCATGGAAGCGTCCACCGGGGTCAGCCCATGGGGCACCGATGATAAGGTCATCATATCCATCGCCGTTTACATCCCCGCTGGCTAATGCAAAGCTAGAATAATCACCATCAGCAGCCCCGCAGACGATGATGTCGGCTGCAGTGGTGCTCAAATCTATGGTATAAGGTGGCGAGGAGAAGCTGGCGCCGAAGATGACATAGGTCTCCCCGGCATCGGTTCGTCCACCAGGATCAGCATGAGGGGCACTGATGATTACATCATCACACCCATCGCCGTTGACATCCCCGCTGGCCACTGCGCAGCCAGAATAGTCACCAGCAACAGCCCCGCAGATAATGATGTCGGCTGATTGAGTGCTTAAATCAATAGTTGATTGCGGTGAGCTGGAGCCAAAGATGACATAGGTCTCCCCGGCGTTAGCTCGTGCAGGGTCACCGGGGTCAGCCTGATAAGCACCTATGATGAGGTCCATAAAGCCGTCGCCGTTGATGTCTCCAGAGGCGACCGCATAGCCAGAATAGTCATTAGCAGCCTTACCCAGCACCCGCATGTCCCCCCACAGCTTATCCAGGTCAATCACCCGCTGAGCAAACACCATGCCTGAGAAGAAAAGTATGGAGACCAGAAAAACCGAAACGATAAAACTGTTGCGCCCTACCATGATGGTTACTTCCTTTTTTTAAAATTGGTTAAAAACATCCCCCACCACCGTGGTGAGGAGAATGACAGCAGTGAAATATTAACACGTTAACTTATTATTGTCAACAAAAAAGTTAATTATAATTTATCTATGTCAATATATGTTGTCTGATATTTTCTATTTCCCCTATAAGAAAAGACGGCTTTCCCTCCTGCACGGCTCCTCAGATAGGCTTTGGCTTCACATTTTCAGGAAAAAAGGAGGGCAATTGCTGACGGTCTTATGCTTCAAGCGTGATTACCGTCTTATGGAAGCATTGCCAGAAAAGTAAGCTTCCGTTAAGCAGGCATAACTCCGTTTAGAAGCTGCTGCTTTACGATACTAAAAAGTACTCGCCTTAGTAGTTGCTCCTGCCTAAGTGCACCTCGCCCTGAGCGTTTACGCCACCGAAGGCTTTGAAGCTGAGGATGGCAGTGCCATCAGCCTTGAACACCTTGACCTGGGAACTGCCGCCCTCACCATGGGCGCAGATTATCTCATCTACTCCGTCGTTA
>JAOUOQ010000142.1 GCA_029880275.1 Candidatus Aminicenantota bacterium
CGAGGTAGACGAGGAGCGGTGCCGCGCCTGTGGCAAGTGTGTGGAGGTCTGCGAATACAGCGCCCCGGAGCTGGTCGATGTGGGAGAGGGGAGAAAGGCTGCCCGGATTAACCCCCTCCTCTGCAAGGGATGCGGTGTTTGTCCGGTGCTCTGTCCCAGCAGCGCTATCACTCTGAAGCACTTCACCAGCGGGCAGATTATCTCCATGATAGATGCCGCCTTGAAGGTGGTCACTTAAGGCTTATGTGAGAGTGATGTCCGAATACGAGCCCCGAATAATCTGCTTTGCCTGCAACTGGTGCTCCTACCCGGGGGCAGACCTGGCGGGGGTGAGCAGGATTCAATACCCCCCCAACGCCCGCATAATAAGGACCATGTGCTCCGCCCGGGTCTCTCCGGTTTTTGTGCTGCGGGCTTTTCAGCAGGGGGCTGATGGCGTGCTGGTGACCGGGTGTCATATTGGAGATTGCCATTACATCTCGGGAAATGAGAGGGCGGAGGAGAACATGAAACGCACCGCCGAAATATTAGACCTGCTCGGCATCGGCAAGGACAGGCTCCGGCTGGAGTGGGTCTCGGCTGGCGAAGGGGGGAGGTTTGCGGAGGTGATGACCTCCTTTGTGCAGCAGATAAAAAAGCTGGGGAAGCTAAAGTTGAAGGAGATATGAAGGTTTTTGAAGAGATAGTACAACAGACAAAGGCTTACTATTGCATCGACTGCGGCATCTGCACCGGAAGCTGCCCGGTGGCTCGGGTGAACCCCCGATTTTCGCCGCGCCTGAATGTGGAGAAATCCCTGCTGCAGTTAGAGGGTGAGATAGTGGAGGACCGCGAGCTGTGGTCCTGTCTGACCTGCGGCACCTGCAGCTACCGCTGTCCCTCGTTGGTCGATTATCAAAGCTTTGTCCTCTCCTCCCGCATTGAGGCACGAAAAGCGGGACGGGAGGGGATGCTCACCCATGACGGGGTGCTGAAGTTGATGATGGAATTGCAGACCTTCGCTTTCCCCCAGACAAGAACCGGCTGGATACCAAAAGAGGTAAAAACCTCCGCCAAGGGGGAATACCTCTACTGGGTCGGCTGTCTGCCTCATTTCGATGTTATCTTCAAGGATTATGGGACCCATTCCCTCCAGTCCGCTGTCAACGCCTTGCGGATACTAAACCGCCTGGGCATAACACCGGTGGTCAGCCCCGAGGAGCGGTGCTGCGGGCACGACCTTCTGTGGAATGGTGATATAGAGAGCTTTCGGAAGTTAGCCCGCTATAATATCGGGATGTTAAAAAAATATGGGGTGTCCAAAGTTATTTGCAGCTGTCCCGAGGGCTACCGCACTCTGAAGGTGGAATACCCCAAGCTTGTCGGTGACACAGGAGTAGAGGTTATTCATATCTCCCAGCTCATAGCCCAGGGGATCAAGGAAGGGAAGCTATTCCTCAATCCTCTGGAGCAGAAGGTTACCTACCAGGACCCCTGCCGCCTGGGGAGGCTTTCAGGAATCTACGATGAGCCGCGGGAGGTCATCCGTCACATCCCGGGTCTTCAGTTGCTGGAGATGGAGAGGAACCGGGTCGATGCCATCTGCTGCGGCACCACCGGCTGGGTGAACTGCACTTCCTGTTCCAAGCAGATACAGACCGACAGGCTGAAGGAAGCTATCAGCACCGGCGCTCAGACAATTATCACCGCCTGCCCCAAGTGCAAGATTCATTTCCAATGCGCACTTATTAACAGCGACTTATCCATAGAGATAAAGGATATGTTAGACCTGATAGGGGAGGTCATCTGACAAAGTAGGGAGAACCTATGGGAAGCAAGGATGTTCTTGTCATCGGTGGGGGAATAGCCGGAATCCAGGCCGCTTTCGACCTGGCAGAGATGGGGGTTACCGTCCATCTGCTGGAGAGAAAGCCGAGCATCGGCGGGGTTATGGCTCAGCTGGATAAGACTTTTCCCACCAATGACTGCGCTATCTGAATACTCAGCCCCAAGATGCTGGATGCCGGTCGGCATCCCAACATCGAGATTCTCGCTTACAGCGAGGTGCAGGGATTGGAGGGCAAGGCAGGGGACTTCGCAGTCCGCTATCTGAAGAAAGCCCGCTATGTGAAGGAAGAGGTATGCACCGCCTGCGGAGCCTGCGCTGAGAAGTGCCCCATAAAAGTGGACGATGAGTTTGAGATGGGACTGAAAAAGAGAAAGGCCATCTACATTTACTTCCCCCAGGGAATACCAGCAGTGTATACCATCGACCCCGAGCATTGCCCCATGATTCTGAAGAGTAAATGCGGGCTTTGTGCCAAAATGTGTCAGGCGGGAGCTATCGATTATGAGCAGAAGGACGAGAATAAAACACTCCGTGTTGGGGCTATAATAGTAGCCACAGGTGTGACGCAATTCGACCCCAGCGCGGTGACCGAATACGGCTATGGAAGGATAAAGAATGTCATCACCGGTCTGGAATACGAGAGGCTCATCAGCGCCTCCGGTCCCACCAGTGGACACCTCTACCGCCCATCCGATGAGAAGCTGGCCAAGAAGGTTGCCTACATTCAGTGTGTTGGTTCGCGCAGCTTGAAATACAAAGATTACTGCTCCAGTGTCTGCTGCATGTATGCTATTAAGGACGCCATGTTAGCCAGAGAACACGATGAGGAAGCGGAATCATATATCTTTTATAGCGATTTTCGGGTTATGGGTAAAAGATATCAGCAGTACCGCCTGCGAGGGGCAAAAGATTACGGCATAAACTACATCAGAGGTAGAGTAGCCGAGATTATCGAGGATGCGGAAGGGAATCCAGTGCTCTGGTATGAGGATACCCGCACCCGCCAGGTGAAATCGCTCACCGTCGATATGGTTGTTCTCTGCTCCGCTGCTGTTCCCGCCAAGGGAGTCGAGCAGCTGGCTGAGATTCTGGGGATTGAGCTGACTCCTAATCGCTTCGTAAAGACCGACCCCTTCCATCCTACCGACACCACCGTGCCGGGGATATTTGTCTGCGGCTTCTGCCAGAGCCCTAAGGACATAGCCGAATCGGTGAGCCATGCCAGTGGAGCTGCCTCCAGAGCAGCAGAGTTATTGGGAATTACCTTTTCGGGCAAGAGGACCGTGGCTTGAGTAGAGAGGTTATGCGATGAACGAGCAGAGCGGATTGCCGAAGGTAGGGGTCTTTGTCTGCAGGTGCGGAGTGAATATTGGCGGCTTCCTCGATACCGCCGCTCTGGTGGAATATGCCAAGACCCTCCCCGGGGTAGTCTTCGCCAAAGCGAACCTCTACTCATGCTCCGAGAGCGGCACCGCGGAGATAAAGAAAGCCATCCAGGAGAACAAGCTCCAGCGGGTGGTTGTGGCTGCGTGCACACCCCTCACCCATGAGCCCCTCTTCAGGGCAATCTGTCAGGAAGCGGGTGTCAATCCCTATCTTTTTGAGTTCGTCAACATAAGGGAGCACTGCTCCTGGGCGCATATGAAAGAGGGGGAGGAGGCGACTAATAAGGCCAAAGACCTCATCCGAATGGGGGTTGCCCGGGCTATAAAGCTGGAGCCTCTGGAGCCGATTGAAGCTGGAGTGGAGCCCTCGGCGCTGGTTATCGGCGGAGGCATATCAGGGCTTGTGGCGTCTGCTTCGCTGGCGGAGCGGGGTTTTCGCGTCGCTCTGGTAGAGCGGGAGACGGAATTGGGCGGGATACTCAGGCATCTTTATAAATTATATCCCTCCGATGTGATGGCAGAAGAGGTTCTTAAGCCCTGGAGGGACAAGGTAATTGATAACCCCTTGATTGACTTATATCTGGAATCAGAGGTCATCAGCGTTAAAGGGTATATTGGAAATTACAATGTGGTCATCAAGTCCCCGGAGAAAGAGATTCCCCTTAAAACCGGGGTGATCATCCTGGCTGCAGGTGCCCGGCTGTGGGAGCCCCCTGAGGGTCTGTATGGATACAATAAAAAGAATGTCATTACTCAGTTAGAGCTGGAGAATCTTCTGATGAAAGGGAAGCTCAAGGGGGATAAGGTGGTTATGATTCAGTGTGTGGGAGCGATGAGTCCGGAGAGGAGCTATTGCTCCCGCATCTGCTGTGTTACCGCCATCAAGAACGCCATTCTGATAAAGGAGCTCAACCCCGCCGCCTCCGTGCATATCCTATACCGTCAGATGCAGGCTTATGGAGACGAATACGAAAGCTATCTGCGAAGGGCAAAGGAGCTGGGGGTGAGGTTGGTCAATTTCTCCCCCGAGCAGCCTCCAGTGGTGGAAGACCAGCAGATTAAGGTCTATCATCAGTTACTGGGACGGGAGCTGACCCTCCCCTTTGACCTTCTGGTACTCTCCACCCCTCTGGTCTCCCAGCAGGGCAGCGAGGCGTTAGGGACTCTACTCAAAGTTCCCATCGACCAGGACGGATTCTTTCTGGAAGCACATATCAAGCTTCGACCCCTTGACTTTTCCACCGATGGGATTTATCTCTGTGGCTGTGCCCATTACCCCGCCGATGTGGGGGAGGCAGTGAGCCAAGCATTGGGGGCGGCAAGTCGGGCTTCTATTCACCTTACCCGGGGCTATATCAAAGTAGAGCCGATTGTCTCCTCCCTGATAGATGAGGGACTATGCCAGGGATGCGGCTTGTGTGCCGGGCTTTGCCCCTATGGAGCCATTGAGATGGTGGACACCCCCCAAGGGAAAAAGGCAAAGGTCATCTCGGTAGCCTGTAAAGGGTGCGGTATATGTGCGGCGAGCTGCTACTGTCAGGCTATCAAACTAAGCCATTACACCAGAGAGCAATTGGAGGCTCAGATCAGAGCCTTGCTCTCGGCATAATAGAAGATAAATGGTTCATATTAACATCAATTTAATCATGGTAAGGAGCGATGAACAGCTTCCAACCCAAAATTTTAGCCTTTTGTTGCAACTGGTGAGCCTATGCGGCAGCCGATTTAGCCGGCGTGAGCCGCTTTCAGTATCCACCGGACATCCGCCTTATCAGGCTGATGTGCCTGGGGAGGCTCGACCCACCATTCATCCTCGAGGCTTTTGCCAACGGGGCGGATGGGATTTTCACCGGCGGCTGAAAGTTTGGCGAATGCCACTATTCGACGGGCAACTTTCAGGCTGAAAGTAAAGTAATATTATTAAAAAAGATACTGGAGACCATAGGTCTCAACCCGCAGAGGCTTGTCA
>JAOUOQ010000143.1 GCA_029880275.1 Candidatus Aminicenantota bacterium
TACCGGAAAGCCTCTGGAAGACGCCCTCACTCATCTGCAAGAGTTAGGAGTGAAAGAGGAGACTATCTCCCTCTGGCTTAAAAAAGTGGAAAAGGGAGAAGGAGGATAGGCGGGTTATTCTCCGTTGCTTATCCCTACCTGCTGCCACTTTTTGCTGCGCACAAAAAAGACATCGTAACCCCCCAGAGCTACCACGAATCCTCCTAAGACATCGACGAAATAGTGCTGTTTGGTGTACAGAGCCGCCACGCTAATCATGATAGAGCTTATCAGGATGAAGAGACCCGCCTTCCATCGAACCCTCAGGCAGACCAATGCCGCCAGAAAGATTGCCGAAACATGGATGCTGGGAAAGCAATTATACGGTTTATCAACCGAGTAGAGAACAGCCACCATGCGCGCGGAAAAATCTTGAGGAGCAATCAGCGGTCGCATCATCTTTACCGGATATATAAGAAAGACTAGAAAGGAGATGGAGAAGACAAAGACATAAGCCCTTACCAGCTGTCTGAAGGCGAGAAAGTCTTTAATAATCAGCAAGGGGGAGAAGACCACCAGATAAATAGCCATATATACATAAATCCATTGCGGGACAAAGGGTATCCATTTGTCCACGACACTGTGCATGATGGAGAACTCCCTCCCTTGAGAGAGGGTATTAGTGACAAAATATCCCCCTGTCCAGTAGATTACCAGCAGGATGGTATAAAGAGCTTTCATCTTTTGCTCTTTGGAAAAACGATTCAAAAAGCCCAACATCCCATCTGTACTCATTGAGTGCACCAACCTCCTGTGAAAGGATAATATTTTAAGCCAATCGCGGGTCATTGTCAACGAAATCAGCTCCAAGGGAACTTATGTGCCCAGCCATTTCTCCTATTTTTCCTCCGGGCTGGTATTTCTTCTTGCTATCCAGCGGATATTATGATAATAAGAAGAGAAAAAATTATCTACCCTACTTTTGTTGAAAGGAGCTCACTTATGACTAACGATAGAATGGAGAAATATGCCAAGGAGGTGCTGGAGAACCTCAAAGCCGTTATTTACAACAGTCACTTCGTCTACACCTCGGGGAAACATGGCAGCGCCTATCTCGACAAAACCGCCATTTGCCTCGATCCCGTAGCCATGAAATTCCTCTGCCACTTCCTGGTGCAGAAGATTCCCGACACCGTAAAAATGAAGATTCAGGTGGTAGTCGGACCTGCGCTGGCGGGGATTGCGGTAGCCAACACCGTAGTGCTCACACTGAACGACTTCCGTCTGGATGCCGAGCCTAAGATATACTTCACCTGGGTGGAAGAGGACAAAAAAGGGGAGAAATCCCTCCGACCCACCTTTCAGAGGATAGTCAAGGGAAGAGAAGTTCTCCTGGTGGACGATGTGATAAACACAGGGCATAGCCTTTTATCAACCATAAAACTGTTAGAAAAGCTCGGCGCCCGGGTGCTGGCAGTGGCTGCCCTTTACAACCGGGCAGAATACGACCCCCAACTTTTCGACCCCGTCCCCGTCTACAGCCTTATTACCGTGAAGCTCCAGGAGATCTACTCCCCGGAGGAATGCCCTCTCTGCCGTAAGGGAGTGCCCATTAATACCGAGTTCGGACGCGGTAAGGAATTTCTCAAGCAGAAAGGGAAGTCAGGCTGAGTAGGCATTTTCCCCGTTGTTGCTTCCTTGCTGTGAACATCATCAAAAAGGGGGAGAGTAATTATGCTGCTGGGAATCATAGCCGACAGCCACGATAACCTGACAAAAATCAGGGAAGCCGCCTCCATCCTCAACCGCCGCGGGGTGGAGTTGGTGCTTCATGCCGGGGATTTTATCGCCCCTTTCACCCTCCCTGAGTTTGCCAAAATCAAATGCCAGAGGTTTGTAGGGGTTTTCGGCAACAATGACGGGGAGCAATTCGGTCTGCAAAAGGGGATAGCCCGCTTTGGCGAGCTCTATCGCTCGCCTTACCGCTTTGAATATCAGGGGAAGAAAATTCTCCTCCTTCACGAGCCCGACCTGCTGGAGCCCTGCATCAGCTCCCAGCAGTTCGACCTCATCGTCTACGGTCACCTCCACGAGCTGGATACCCGCCGGGAGGGGACCACCATGGTGATAAATCCCGGAGAGCTGGGGGGATGGCTCTACGGCAAAAGCACCTTTGTCATCTGCGACCTCACCCACCAGACCTACGAGATAATAAAACTCGATTCCTGAAAAGACGCATAAACATATATCCCAATCGTAAGGACACCTCACATACAAAGGGCAATAAGAAGGATACTCCCCACATGCTTTTCACACAAAATTCTTGACACTCTCTATATTCAAATATTATTGAATTTCTTTTTCATCTAATATATAATTTACACAGATCTTACTGATAATTTTATAGCACATAAAAGACCTTCTGGCATGATTTGACCCGGAAGATTTATTTTAAGCTCCTTACTTCAATGATAATCTTGCTGATGAAATTGCTTAAAAAATATATTTACCTTATCTTGCTCTTGTGCATTCTTATACTATCATTCAGGATTTGTTATGTTGACCCTTTATCTTTAGCGGATTTAAAGCCCTGGCCAGATGCTCTTGAATATTCACTGTCAGCCTATAACTTATACCATAACCATATATACGGTTTTCAACTATTCGGGCAGTATTACCCTACCAGCTATCCATTTGGCTATCCATTGCTCATCATTCCCTTTTACGCTATTTTTGGCAGCCAACCTTATAATGCAGTGTATTGCTCCCTGTTTTTTGCGATGTTGTCTATTGTATTTGCTTATCTGATTGGCAAGGAGTTGGGGAATAGATTTACCGGCATTACGGCGGCGCTTTTTGTTGCCATCTGTCCACTCAACATAACCTTCAGTAAATATATTATGACAGAGACTTCGTCTGTTTTTTTCACTTTGTTCATCTGCTGGCTGTTATTAAAAGTTATTTATCTTAATTCAAGGAGGCAGATGCTGCTCATATTATTTTTGGGGATCATTACAGGTTTTAGCGTTTTGGTGCGTCTGACCAACTGTTTAATTATCCCTCCGCTTCTCATATCATTCTTATTTGGGAAAAAATCTAAAGCTTGGTCAGTTTTAAAAAAGGAAACCCTTATTATTTTTGGTATAATTTTAGTTCTAATACCGCTGTTCCTTTATCAATTCTACACCTTTGGCTCGCCTTTAAGGACAGGTTATCAGATGCGGTATCCTGAAATTTTTGGAAAGTTCAAAAGCTTCTCATTCAAATTTTTTACCCACCCACAACATGTTGGCTACCCAAATCAAGATAGCAAAAGAGGGAATTTTATTGCTTATTTATTCGCCTTTACAGGTCTGGAAAAACATTTCTATCCGCCTTCTATGATTCCCCTCATCTTAGGGGGAGGTTTGCTCATCCTTTCTAAAAGAAGAGAACACAGTAAGCAAATGATATTCCTTATATTTTTATCCATATATGTATCCTCCCTGTTGGTTTTGTACTCATTCTTTTATTATCAGAGTGACCGCTTCCTATTGCCAGGAGGTTCTTTACTTATGATTCTTGCGGCTTGTGGCACTACCTATTTCATTGATAAGGGTATTTTCAAATCCCTGACCAAAGGTTCTATATTCAGCTTAGCCATATTAAGCCTCTTGTTGATGACCATAATGCAGATGGTCGTCTGGAATTATTCCCAGCCAAAGTCACCCTGGGTTGGTAACAGTCAGTTTAAACTAATCCAGGATATTAACAAATATATCCCAAATAATGCGGTAATTATTTCGGAGTTTGTCCATATAACTGCAGAGCATTATTTTACACAATATGCAAAAGATAAAAGAGTGTATATTTCGTTATCAAATTCACACTATCAATCAAATATACCAAGAAGCCCGATTAAACCGATAAGATATGATAAGTCAAAAAAATATAGCTTCCTTTTTCTTTCTGATGGAACTTTGAATCCAAGAACCTATAATTTCATAAGGCGATCCCTCAAAAAAGGTATACCAGTTTATCTTGTTTACATCCCACATCACCCTGTATGTAAAAAATTTCTTCCTTATATCAAAAGATACTTTAGTCTTATCAGGCAAGAAGGGCACAGCAGATTATTCAGGCTTTATATTAAAGATTGGGAATAAAATAATCATCTTCTCTTCAAATCCGAAAAGAGGGATTACTCTTCAAATGGCTTAAGAGAGCTAAAAAAAGCTTTTCTTGTGATGAGCGATAAAGGGGAGATGATTAATCTGATAGATGGAAAGGGTAAACTGACAGAAAGGATAAAATCACTTTGCAGTGATGTAATCTAAGAGCAAAAGCGATTCCTCTTACTCCGAAACAAGATTGAACATGCCATGCAAGTGGCTGAAATAATGGCTTAAAGACCCGAGGCATGTTAAATAAAACAAATAATCTGCATTACTTATTGCATTTCTTTCACATTTCATATATAATTTATTCATATATTGCAATTAATTATTTAACGCATAAAAAACCTTTTAATATTTTATCTTACCTAACAGATTTAATATTTGTTTCCTTGTATAAAAGTTGGTCCCATCAATGGTATTGCTTAAAAAATATATTTACCTTCTCTTGCTGTTGGGCATTCTGATATTCTCATTCAAGGCTCGCTATATTGACCCCATATCTTTAGGCGATTTAAAACCATATCATGATGCTTATAATTATACACTGTCAGCGTATAATTTATACCATCACCATATATATGGGTTGAAACTCTTCGGACAATATTATTCACCCAAATACCCCTATGGCTATCCATTGCTCATCATCCCCTTTTATGTTATCTTTGGCAGCCAGCCTTATAATGCTGTTTACTGCTCCCTGTTTTTTTCGCTGTTGTCAATAGTATTTGCTTATCTGATTGGCAAAGAATTAGGGAATAAATTTACCGGTCTTATTGCGGCGCTGTTCATTGCTCTTTGTCCTATGCATATAAACTTCAGCAAATTAGTTATGTCTGATACCTCTTCTACTTTTTTCGTTGTGTTCATAAGCTGGATATTATTAAAAGCTGCTCACCTTGATTTAAGAAAACAAAAGTTTCCCCTCTTTTTTTTGGGGCTCATGACAGGTTTCAGCGTATCGGTGCATCTGACCAACTGTTTACTCATCCCTC
>JAOUOQ010000144.1 GCA_029880275.1 Candidatus Aminicenantota bacterium
GCTGTGGTGGCTTTTTTTCACGCTTACCTGATCTTTTAAGGCTTAAATATTCCGGCTGTCACAAGCATCTTAGCTGGCTGCTCAGGTGGTTTTCTTAATCTCCGAAGGAAATTTCTTGTATTCCCTTGAGGTTAAGATTGCATCAATTTCCTTAAATAAGGTTTCTATTTCCTCGTCCCTAGTGTAAAAGTGGGGTCCGATCCTGATAACATCGGGCTCTTCGTCCCCTCCCTTTCTGAAGTCAACCTTAATGTCCCTTTTCTCCAAGGCTTGCTTAACAGGAAAGGCATGAGTAAAACCGACGGAGACAGCTCCTCCTCTTAAACTATTTTCTTCTGGCGTGAAGAGGCTGAACTCTCTTTCTCTGGCTTTTTTAATAATCAGCTCAGTCTGATTAAGGGATTTTTGTCGTATCTGAGAAATGCCTATCTTCTTGATAATATCCAGCCCAGCCTGCGCGGTATACAAACAGGGAACAGGAGGAGTGCCTGACATGAACCTATAGGAGCTCTGCGTATATTCCATCCTCTGCGAAAAGAGAAAAGGATTCTGATGTGCAAACCAGCCTGTTAATTGGGGTTTAAGGCTGGAAGCCAACTCTGGCCTGACATATAAAAAAGCATTCCCGGGACCGCCGCAGAGCCACTTTAAACAACCGCCAATGTAAAAATCGACATCAAGCTGCTTCACATCCACCGGTAGAGTCCCTGGCGCATGATATCCATCGATGAGAGTCAATGCCCCCACCTGGCGAGCTCTGGCGGCAATTTGGGAAATATCCTGAACATAAGCTGACTTGAAATACACATGCGAAGTGGCAACAAAAAGGGTTTTCTCATCTATCTTTTTTGCGATGTCATTCACATCAATGCCCGGCTGCCCGTGACTTCTGAGCACCTCAAGCTCCCATCCCATACATTGTGCAATCTTAGAGACAGCGTACAGAATAGAGGGAAAATCGTGGTCGGTCATGATAATTTTGCTTCTGTTGTCTGCATTGGACGCAAACCTGGTCGATAGTGCCACCCAATAGCTGACTGTGGCGTTAGTCATCATGGTCACTTCATCCTCACCTGCACCGATAAGAGAAGCAACCTGATTACCGACTCTGCGAGAAAGGTCCCACCATTCTTTCTCCCAGGCACCCACACCTTCCTCAGCCCACAACTGGTAATATTTTTTGAGACCTTCCAGAGCCTGCCTGGGAACAGCGCCTAAAGAATTGCTGATGAGGTAGACACTGCGGGCTAAAATGGGAAATTCATTCCGTATTGAATCTAAATCCTGGTTTAAGTCCCACATAGTCTCTGTTTAAAAGTAACTTTGAGCAGTTAATACTCAGAACATATAGGGGAATTTATCATCAGCAAACAATAAATTTACTTATTTGATATTGATACCCCTTTTTATCGTCGCCAGTTATAAACTATATCACGGGAATAGTGGTATATCAAGTGAGTATAGACGCGTACAAAGGACAGTGAATTAATTGCGCCACCATTAGAAAAAATTGGTTGAGACAACAACCGCTAATCATCTTGTGAGAGATACTTTAAACAAATTGTTTAAATTAGACAACCTAACTCATTATTTCTAAAGGATAATATAATTTTCAATGGTTCTATTCTTAAAAAGTTTTCTTCCGCCACCCTTCAGTCCAAAGCCCTCCCTACCCCTATTAGAGATATTTTTCGGCAGAAAAATATCTCTTGCTGTGTTTTTTAGTTCTCAAAGGTGCGTTGTCTTGCTATAATGTATGAACAGTAAGAGATTAAATGCGCAAAAAGAGCCGAAAGATGATGGTCATCTTAATGGTTTTCTTAATCCTCATCGCCATCGGAGTGATATGGTTTCTAAGATGGGCCAACCCCGACTTTTCCTCCAGCCTGAAAAGAGTCGAGCGTAACCAGGTCACCAAAAAGCTTATCATCTGTGTTGATGGAGTCCCCTGGCGAACTATACACCAATTGTGGGAAAAAGGGCATTTCAAAGCCTTCCATCAACCGAGCAAGGTGATAGTCGCCTTCCCCACTATGACCAATGTCACTTCTACCGTCATATGGAGCGCCAGCAAGGTCGCCGGGTATGAGAGCGCCTATTTCGACAAGGAGAAGAACCACATGGTCGGCGGGGTCGGCAAGTATCTCCACAAAAGGGTCATCAAACCGGGAGACTTTCATCAACACTTCGATTATCTGGAACCAGTCCCCTATGAATTCATCATCTATGTGCTGCCCAGAAGAATCTGTAAATCTGATTTGAAGCGATTCTTAGAAACTTACAGCAGCTCAGAAAAGGAGGAATTCTGCACCTTTATAAAATCGACCGACGGCTTAATGCATATATTGGGCAAGGAAGGAGCAGAGGAAATTCTCCTCGCTCTGGATGACATCCTGCAGAAGATTTACCATTCCCGCAACCATGATATTGAAATAATGCTCTTCTCAGACCACGGCTTCAACTTTGCTAAAAGCCAGAGGGTGAAATTGAAGTCCTTTCTTAAGTCCAGCGGCTTTGATGTAAGAAATGACCTTAGGAATGAGAAAAGTGTCATCCTTCCCAGCTTCGGATTAGTCAGCTTCGCCGCTATTTACACAAGAGATGCTAACAAGAGAAAGATCGCCCAGCAGGTACCGGTCCTGGAAGGCGTAGATTTCTGCGCTTATCGTATGAACCATATTATTCATATCTTCGGCCAGAATGGTGAAGCGAAAATACTCAAGAAGACGGTTAATCATACCGATCTGTATAAATATGAGATAATCACCGGCGACCCCTTGTCATACAAAGACATCCTGGAAAGGCTGACACACCTGGGAAAGGCTGATGACGAGGGATATATTCCCGACTCCGATTGGTTTGAAGCAACGAAGGACCACCCTTATGTCAATGCCCTTATGCGCCTGCACCAGGCTTTCAGCGGTCAGGTGGAATCCGATGCTGATATCCTCATCTCCCTGAAGGACGGCTACTTCCACGGGAGCGCCCTCTTCTCCCGCATAGCTACCATCTTGGGCACCCACGGCAGCCTGCTGGATACCAACAGTGTGGGGTTTTTTATGAGCACCGCCAAAGAGGTGCCCTCTCATATCAGGGACAATCAACTTATTGATTATCTCAAGTAATCAACGATGAAAATGAGACTTTGAGCAGCTCCATTGCTAAAAATAGAACCGCCACCTCCCCGGGAGGATTAACATGAAAGATAGGGACATCTCGCGGAGAGGGTTTCTTGCTCAATTGTTCAGCGGGGTATTCGCCCTGAGAGCAACCAAACTCCCCCTCCCTATCAGACCATTGACCCAATATCTATCGCCAAGGAAGAGCCAGGGCAATCTGTTCACCAGGAACAAAAAACCTTTGCTAATAGTGGTAAAAGGGAACGATATGTCGCTCATGCTGGCTAAAGGGATACAGGCCTTAGGCGGGGCGGAGGTGCTGAAGCAAAAGAGCACCTCGGTCATCATTAAGCCGAACTTCGTTGCCCCCCAACCTTTCCCCGTCACCTCCGATTTGAAGATGATAGCATCGCTGGTCGAATTTCTCTGCAAAGAAGAGATGTCACAAATATCGCTCTGCGAAATCTCCACCATCTCCCAGCGAGGAACTGAGCTGAATAATAAGTTTGAGACTTTGGGAGTATTTGAAGCTGTGAATGAGATGGGGATTCCACTCCTACTGGGAAAGCTCGATGAAAAAGATGACCATATCTTCACCTTCGACCAGCGATGGCAGAGGGGCAAAGAAATAGGCATCCATAAGTTTATCTATCACTCTCCCTTCATTATCAGCACCTCGGTGCTGAAGCGCCATCTCCCCGGCTGGATGAGCGCCGCCCTCAAGAATAACTTTATCGCCTACGGACCCCATCGCTGGGAAGCCCACCAGAGGTTTAGAGAGGGTGGCGAAGGGATAAGATATTTCGACCACACCATAGCCGAGTTCGCCGATGCCATCCGACCGGAGCTGACCATTATCGATGCCCGCTCCATATTGACCAAAAGGGGACCTACTCTGGGTTACGGAGCAGAGGTCAGAGACGGAGTCAATCTGCTCATCCTCGGAGGGGATATGGTAGCTATCGACTCCTACTGCGGAAGAATAATGGAGCAATATGATGATACCTTTGAGTTCAGGATGATAGAGCCCTGTCTCTCTTACGCCGAAAGCCTTGGGCTGGGAACAGCGGACTTGAGCAAGGTGGAAATCATAGAGCTGGAGACATAATGAGCGAGCTATCCGAATAATTGAGAAAACAAAATTGCAAAATTAAAGGAGGTCAGACCATGAGAAAAATTTTATTTTCAGGAACAATTCTTTTAGCTCTGTTCCTTATTATTTCAGGTGCTGTGCTTTCAGGGATGCAGGAAAAGCAGGCAGAAAAGCCACCCGTTGAAGTGAAGATAAAGACCACCACTCCCATGAGCATCGCCTACCTGGAGCATAAAGGACCTTACTCGGAACTGGAGCCGGTCTTTAACAAGGTGATGAGCTACGCCATGCAGAAAAACCTGGAATTAGCAGGACCCCCGGTAGGAATTTACTACGACGACCCCGCTGAGGTGCCAGCCTCAGAATTACGCTGTGAAATTGGAGTTCATGTAAAGGGTGAGCCGGAGGTGGACCCGCCGTTCAGGGTAAAGGAGATACCTTCCCAGGAGGTAGGCTACGCATTGCTAAAGGGACCCTATGAGAAAATTGCCCTTCACTATCCAGAAATCATAAGCTCCCTGATGGAACAGGGCTATAAGATAGTCGGTCCCATTATTGAAATTTATCGTGTCAGCGGACCGAACATACAACCCGAGGAATATCTGACTGAGGTCTGGTTCCCCGTAGCAAAATAAAGCTCCCGGAAGCGAGAACTACTTTCTCCCGTGCACGGAGATGAAGCGGCTCAGAGAGCGGTCGTAAGTTCGCTCCACATCATCGGGAAAAAAGCAAGCGGGAAGTTCTCTCATCTGCCAGTGGTATTGAATACACTGACAGCAGAATCCCTTGCGGCTGCAAGGCTCATAAGTGCAATTGCACCGCTGGCGGTTGGCCTGAAAATTATCGCACTCTTCTTGTCCCATGATCGGCTCCTTGCTTACAAATAG
>JAOUOQ010000145.1 GCA_029880275.1 Candidatus Aminicenantota bacterium
CTCAGGGGTTTTCTCCACACCCGGAAGGTGCTGGCTGCCGATGTTGGAGGTCATAATGACCACCGTGTTCTTGAAATCGACCGTACGCCCGTGGGAGTCGGTTAACCTCCCATCGTCCAGTATCTGCAGGAGGATGTTGAACACATCGTGGTGGGCTTTCTCAATCTCGTCAAACAGGATGACCGAGTAGGGCTTCCGCCTTATGCTTTCGGTGAGCTGTCCCCCCTCCTCGTAGCCGACATAGCCCGGCGGCGCCCCGATAAGGCGAGCGACGGTGTGCTTCTCCATATACTCCGACATATCAACGCGCACCAATGCCTCCTCATCGTCAAACAGTGATTCCGCCAGTGCGCGAGCCAGCTCGGTTTTGCCCACTCCGGTCGGTCCCAGGAAGATGAAGCTCCCTATCGGTCGGTTGGGATCCTTAATGCCCGAACGAGCCCTGAGCACCGCCTCCACCACGGCGGAGACCGCCTCGTCTTGCCCCACCACCCGCTTGTGAATCTCATCAGGCAGTTGGAGAAGCTTCTGGCGTTCTCCTTCCAGCAGCCTGCTCACCGGGATACCCGTCCACCGGCTCACCACCTCGGCGATGTCCTCATCGCCCACCTCCTCTTTGAGTAGGGAGGATTGCCCTCTCCTCTGCTGCAGCTTCTCTCCCTCTTCCTTGAGTTTTTTTTCCAGCGCGATCAGGCGACCATACTTCAGCTCTGCAGCCTTATTGAGGTCATAGGAGCGCTCGGCTTTCTCAATCTGGATTTTGACCTCCTCAATCTCCTTCTTCAGGGAGCCGATGGCTGATAAGGCCTCCTTTTCTGCCTTCCATTGCGCGCTGAGGGTATCAGCCTGGCTTTTGAGCTCTGCCAGGTTTTTTTCCAGCTTTGCCAGCCGCTCTTTGGATACGGCGTCTTTCTCCTTCTTGAGGGCTTCTCGCTCAATCTCCAGTTGCATGATTTTGCGGGTGGCTTCGTCCAGCTCCGAGGGCATGCTGTCTATTTCGGTGCGCAGCTTGGCACCGGCTTCATCAATGAGGTCAATCGCCTTATCGGGGAGAAATCGGTCGGAGATGTATCGGTTGCTGAGCACGGCGGCGGCGACCAGCGCGGAGTCTTTGATGCGCACCCCGTGGTGCACCTCGTAGCGCTCTTTTAGCCCCCGCAGGATGGAGATGGTCTCCTCCACTGAGGGCTGGTCGACCATCACCATCTGGAAGCGCCGTTCCAGGGCGGCATCCTTCTCCACATGTTTGCGATACTCGTCTATGGTGGTGGCGCCAATGCAGTGGAGCTCGCCCCGGGCTAACATCGGCTTGAGGATGTTGCTGGCGTCCATGGCGCCCTCGGCTGCCCCTGCGCCCACCACGGTGTGGAGCTCGTCGATGAACATGATGATCTCACCCTCAGAATCCTGAACCTCTTTGAGCACCGCCTTCAGACGCTCCTCAAACTCTCCCCGATACTTAGCCCCGGCAATCAGTGCCCCCATATCAAGGGCGATTATCCTTTTGTTCTTCAGCCCTTCGGGCACATCTCCCTTGACGATGCGCTGGGCTAATCCCTCAACAATGGCGGTCTTGCCGACCCCGGGGTCTCCTATCAGCACCGGGTTGTTCTTGGTGCGGCGTGAGAGGATTTGAATCACCCTCCGAATCTCCTCGTCCCTTCCGATGACCGGGTCGAGTTTGCCCTGGCTGGCCAGGCTGGTGAGGTCCCTTCCATAGCGCTCCAGGGGCTGGTAGGTCCCCTCGGGGGTGGGCGAGGTTATCCTCTGATGCCCCCGGATGGAGCGGAGGGCTTCCATAAGGTTGTTCTTGTTAAGACCTGCTTCGCTGAGGATGCGCCCGGCGGTGAGGGAATCCCCCTCCTCCACCATAGCCATGAGAAAATGCTCCACGCTCACATAGTCGTCCTTCAGCCGTTTGGCTTGTTCCTCGGCTAAGCTCAGCACTCGGCTCAGACCCTGGCCGATATACATCTGCCCGGCGCCGGCGCCGGTGACCTGGGGAATAGAACTCAGGTAGTTTTCCACTTTTGAACGCACTGCCTCAGGGGATATGTTCATTGCCTGCAGGATGCGAGGGACCAGCCCGTCGCTCTGCTGAAGCAGAGCCAGAAGCAGGTGTTCGGGGTCAATTTGCTGATGGTAATACTTACCGGCTGCCAGTTGAGCCCCCTGCAGGGCTTCCTGGGCTTTTTCTGTCATGCGATTCACATCCATACCCGTCTCCAATTATTTTTCTGTTGTTAACACTGTCTCCATAAAATTGGAGAGGTGAAGCTCGGCGCACCTCATCGAAAATACCTCTCTCGTGTTGGAAATCTGTTAACAATTATAATATAAGACCTTTTGGCTGGGATGCAACTTTTTTATTTAGAGTGCTTCTTATCCTTCCCTCTTTAACTTTAACCGGGGCGAATTTATTCTTGTCATAAGGGGTAATTTGATATATTCTAAGGGAGAAAATCATTTCTTCCGGTCTTCCCAAGATATGCTGGGGGGATGCCTTTGCAGTATCATCTCAGGGAGGGTGACTTTCCAGGGACGAGGTTTTAATGAGTAATATGGGTGAGAGAGGATATTCCTTCCGCCTGCGGATAGCTGTGATGATGCTGGGATTTGTCATCCTGGGGGGGACGCTGAGTTATACCTTTGTTGAGAAGTGGAGCTTAAGCGACTCGCTCTATATGACCCTCATCACCCTTTCCACCGTAGGCTTCGGCGAAGTGCATCCGCTAAGTATGGAAGGGCGAATCGTAACCCTGGTGGTAATCCTCTGCGGTGTGGGGATTGGAGCCTTCGCCATAGGAACCATCACCGAGATGATACTGGAGGGGAGGATAAGGGAGATTTTGGGGAGGAGGAAATTGGAGAAACAGCTTCAAAACTTGAAAGACCATTTCATCATTTGCGGCTATGGGATGATTGGGTCGGTAATCTGCGACGAAGTTGAGAAGAGCAAAAGGAGCTTTGTAGTTATTGAGAAGAAGGAGGAGCTGGCAAGGGAGATCGAAAAGAAGGGCTATCTTTACATTCTGGGGGATGCCACCGATGACGAGGTGCTCCTCCGGGCGGGCATTAAGACCGCCAGGTCTCTTATCTCGGCTATTACCTCGGATGCGGATAATGTCTTCATCACCCTGACCGCCAAGGAATTAAATCCCAAGATATTTATCGTCTCCCGGGCTTCCGATGCGGTGGGAGAGAGGAGGCTGCGTCGGGCAGGAGCGAACAAGGTCGTCTCCCCGGACAGATTGGGGGGCTACCGGATGGCTCAGGCGGTATTGCGTCCGGCAGTGGTGGAGTTCGTTGAGCTGACCCACTGCGTCCAGGATATAGAGCTTACCATCGACGAGGTGGAGGTGCAGAAGGGGAGTCGGGTGGCAGATGCCACCCTGAAGGAGTCGGGAATCCGGGAGAAAACCGGCATGGTCATAGTGGCTATTGAGAAGGCTTCCGGAGAGATGGACTTCAATCCGTCTGCCGGGGCGAAAATAGAGGCAGGCGACCGCCTGGTGACCATCGGCTCCGCAGACCAGCTGAAGGACTTGATAGGCTTGGTGACCGCCAAAAAGCGTGCCATAAAGAGAAGCAGGAAACAAGCCTGAGGAGTTAAGCCCCACTTATCTTGACGATGTGCGCACAGCCCGATTCACAACCATAAGGTGAGACCCCAATGTGTAGTGCTTCAAAGGGCAAAATCGAAGGAGCCGAGAATTTGAACACGGAGCACGAGCAGCGGCTGCACTTCCTTTTGAGAAAGCTAAAGGTAGTTAAATAAGCCAAAAATAACTGTAAATAAATGTATCATAACTGGCAAGAAATCCCACCCTCCAGTCTCATAACTGGGCAAAAATATAAGGGGATGGGGGATAAATTTTTGCTTGGAATTTTGCGGTGGGTTGGGGGTGGTGCAATTTTTGATAGGAATCTTAAAAATTTTATTTTATTATTATAACAATGATATTGTAATATAAACATAATCTATCATAAATAAGTTTTTAAGGAGAGATAATAATGGAACACAATATAAAAGATGAAATAGACAAGATTTACGAAATGGAAGCACAAGGCTATAAAGAAACTAAACAAAATTTATCTTATGCTATACCTCTTATTCTAGATATTTTCAATCTATATGATTCTTTATCCACAATTCAAGGATTTTATCCAATAGATGAAAAAATTGATAAAGAATTAATTGCCAAGCAAATAGCTGCTAATCAGGCTTTGTTATTATATTGTAAGCATCGATTTATAGCTGCTTGTTTCGCTACACTTAGAGGTCATTGTTCTGATTCTTTAATAATACTACGAATAGCTATTGAATCTTGTTTGGTTGCTTATAAAATAAAAAGATATCCTAATCTTGCAGATGTATGGAGAGAAGCATATGAATCTGGGCAACCTAGTAACGAATACAAAAAACATTTTTTTAATATAAGAGATTTGCTTTCTTCTTCACACCCAATAACGGATGAACTATATAAAAGATATAAAGATTGCTCTGCGATGGCTCATGCTAATATTATTTCAATGGCACCGAAGATGGAAAATCAAATACATGAAGAATTATGTCTTTTAAAAATTGATTATTTTGAATACCAACAATTAGGTTTTATTAAATTGACCAGATGTTTCTTTTATATTATTGATACTCAAATAGGGATACTTCAAATATTTGATGAAATCTTTAAGGAAGTGATTGATTATGATCGTAATAAATGGCTAATTAATTTAAATCAAGTAAATAACAAGATATCCATTCATTTTAAAAAATGACCTCAATTACTTACTACAGAAAATTGGTTTTTTATTTCAGGAGTTTCTTCTGATACTGATTCACTCCGAAGTAAGTGCCGATGTTGCTGGACATCCCTATTATCCATTTGCCCGGACTCTTAGCTTCCCTCTGGTTCAGTGTCAATGCCCCTATGCAGAGGCCTCCCGCCGCGCTGCAGTGCAGAGGCTATTGCGGGGCTTGGGCAGAAGTGGCTCTATGGTTAAGCGAAACATCTGGAAGGCTACCCGAAAATGGC
>JAOUOQ010000019.1 GCA_029880275.1 Candidatus Aminicenantota bacterium
AGGAGGCAGCCAGAGCAGACGCCGAGGTTATTATATTCTGTGGGGTACACTTTATGGCTGAAAGCGCCGCCATATTATCCCCGGAGAAGACAGTAATCCTCCCCAGTCCTGATGCCGGCTGTCCTCTGGCTGATATGATAACTGCTGAAGCCCTGATACGGAAGAAAGCCGAGCACCCTGAAGCAACGGTGGTCTGCTATGTTAACTCATCCGCCGAGACCAAGGCGGAGAGCGATATCTGTTGCACCTCGGCTAATGCGGTGCGAGTGGTCAACTCTGTACAGGAAGATACTGTTCTTTTCATACCGGATAAAAACCTGGGGCATTTTACCGCCCAGCACACCAAAAAGAAGGTTATCCTATGGGAGGGCTACTGTCCCATCCACCACTGGGTCACCGCAGAGGAGGTCATGAAAGCTCGCCAGGCACGCCCCCGGGCAGCCGTTGTGGTGCATCCTGAGTGCCAGCCGGAGGTCATCAAATTAGCCGACCATGTCTGCAGCACTTCGGGGATGATAAGCTACGCCAAAAAGGTGAATACCGACGAGCTTATCATAGGAACAGAGATAGGAATGCTACATCGCCTCAGGAAGGAGGTTCCTGACAAGAGGTTTTATATAGCCAGTCCTCGACTGATATGCCCTAATATGAAAAAGACCTCTCTCCTCTCAGTGCTCAACGCCCTGGAGAACCTGAGCCCGGTCATTAAGGTGGACGAGCCCATCCGGCAACGAGCTAAACTCGCCCTGGACCGAATGCTCGCCATACCGCGCGACCGATAGGTCAATCTTTCTCATTTATTATTATTTGGCTATCCCTGACCTCTACCTTGACAAACCCCTCGGGCAAGAGAAATCCCTTATCCAGAAACTCGGTATCCGCCTGGCTCCCTTTGGAGAGTATCATTCCGCGTATCAAGCTCACCGGTATGGGAAGGAAACCGAGCCGCAGCCGCTCAATGTCGACCCATCCTATTCCCTCCTCTCCCCAGAACCTCCCTCGCACCGACAGGGTAACATACCCCCGAAGGACCCTGGCGACATCCTCGGAGAGCTCCTCTCCCAAGGCTTCTCTGAACTCATTGAGGTCTAATACTAATTTGAGAAGCACCCGGTCTCCCCTCAGGCTCACCCGCCACGATTTTATCTCCGCAGGTATCTGGTCGCCGAAATTCTGCTGAATGTAAATGTTAAGCTCTTCCTCAGTGAGAACCATGCTCTGGTAACTTTCCGGTCCCTGTTGAGCTTCACTCAATTTCTCATCCAGGGTAAGGGAGACATTAGCAGGGAGGGAATCCACCTGCGGCATGGAGGAGCGGGCAATCAGCCGGAGGAGAAGTCCATAGCCTGTAGTGGGGGAAAAATAGAATAATCCCAGCAAACCTCCGATAACTACTATCAGAGCGATTAACAACCCCAGCAGTATCTTTTTCTTCTTTCCCATTTAATTAATCCTTCAATGAGTGGCTCTCTGGCGCTCAATACCACCTTTTTCCCTGAGCTCTCAACCTCAGTCGCCGCAGGCGGTGCTCCAGAGCGCGCTCCATCGCCGCATACCTGTCAGGAAAAAGCTCCTCCTTTACCCGGCGAAGGTGTGAGAGCGCTCTCTCCACTACTTCGGTTGCTCTCGGGTAATCGTGCTGCTGATGTTCCCAGTATTTGGCGATCTCCTCGTAGGGGAAGAGGTCAAACTCCTTTTCTCCCAACACCAGCAAGTCATCCCACGCCTTGAGAGCTTTGTCCCACTCCCTGTTTTTCTTATAGATGGAAGAGAGAGCCTTAAAGGCAGAGGGAACCAGATGGGCGGGGATTCCGCTGTCCAGTGCCTGAAGATAGCACCGGCTCCCCTTCTCTGCCTCACCTAACTGATGAAAGAGCCTCCCCAGGGAGTAGAAGTCCTCACCGCACCATTCTCCATGGCTGAAAGGTCTATGATAGAGCAAACAGATGGTCGCCATCAGCCCTACCAGAGAGAGGATGTCCTGGGCATTGTGATAGAACACTCTGGCAATGAGGGTGGCGTTCTGGCTCCGGAGATAGTCGAAATAAACCCCGGGTATCTCCTCCCCGGGGACATCCCCCCGTCGCTCAACACCAAGAAGGCTTCTCTCCAGGGTGCTCAGCCGGCAATTCTCCAGTCTTAACCGCCAGATTCGGCGCGAGGGATAAATCAGGTCGAAATGGGAGAGTTGATGCAGAAAGGTATCCATGCGGGACAAGCGGTATCGGGTTTGCAGCAAGGGGAGGTCGAATTGTTTTCCGTTGAAAGTGACCAGAAACTGGAAAGGCTGGGTCAGGCGGTCGACCAGATAGAGAATAGCCATCTCCTCTGAATAATCGCGGGCGAAGAACTGCCAGAGACGGAAGCGCTCCCCCTGGAAATAGCCCAGCCCTATCATAAAAATAAAAGTGCCCGTCCCTCCAGAAAGACCGGTGGTCTCGGTATCTACAAAGACGGCTTTGGAATGGCTCCACTCGCTGAACCTTTCCTCCCCGGTGAGTTTGCAGCAGCTCTCCGGGGTTACCTTCAACAGGGAGCTGAGGGAAACCTCCCCGTGGCAGTATTCTGGAGAATACTCAATCTCCCGCACAAAGCACTGACCATAAGGGGTCTCCTCCACTCTGCCCTGAACCAACTCCTCAATCCTTTTGGGTTCCAGGACTTTCCCCGCCAGCCCCTGTTCCTGCCTGCTGCGGCGGTAGATGAGCTCCAATCTCTGGCGCAGGGTCAGGGATTCCCCCTCGCTCTGAAGGTCATCCTCTTCGAGGAAATCCCGGTAAGGGGAATCAAGCAGTCTTTTTAGCTTATCTTTTAAGTCCATATTTTATTGAATAGCTTTCAGTATCTCATAAGCTATCTGTTTTACCCTGGAGCCGGTTACGGGCACCGGTCCCACACAGGAGGGGCAACCGTACCGGCAGCGGCAGCGCTCTATGGCTTCCTCAGCCTTTTGCAGCAGGAGCTGGTGACCGCGATAGAGATGCTCACTGAAACCCACACCCCCAGGATAATTCTCATAGAGGAAGAGCGTGGGTTCAAACCTCCTCACTCCCGAGATGTCAACCTCCCGGGGAGAGGGGTCATAGCTGTATATACCCCTCCCCTGCTCCTTCTGGCGGATGAACCAGTTAGCTTCCTTATCCCCCAGACAGCGGTCAATATCCTTTACATCGCACATCAGAAAGAAGGCGGCAATATGCTGCAATAGATATGACAGGCCGAGAAGCCCGTCAATCACCTCGCTGCGCTCAAAGCCCAGACCGCTCAGCGCAGGCTCGGGGATGGTGAACCAGTAGGCAGTGGTGTGGAATTCCTGCTCGGGAAGGCTCACCTCCCCATAGCCCACATTCTCCATGGTATAGAACTTTATCTTCTTGTAGCCGACCACCCTGCTGTTGACCCGCACCTCTCCATGTGCCTTGACCACCTTCGCTGACGGCTGAGACTGAAAGATATCGAGTATGCGCACCCCTGTGTAGGAGATAGCATCGGTATAATAATCAGAGTTTACCTGCCGCACATACGCTTTTCGCCCGGCGAAATCGAGCTCCTCCACCTGATAGAGCTGGCTCTCGCTCATATAAATGGCGTCTTTATAGAGCAGAGTGGGTGCGCTGGTGTAATCGACCTCTCCGATGACCTTGCTCTTCTCGCTCCGGTCTATCACCACGAAGTTATCTGCAGTGATGCTGCGCAAGGAAATGTCGTTGGCGGGATAGGAGTCTTGAGTCCAATACCAGCGACCATTCTTATAGAAAAGGATTTCATCTTCCTCAAGAAACCTGAGTATCTCTGTCAAATCCTCGGAGCCAAACTTTTCCCCTTCTACAAATGGCAGCTCAAAGGCGGCACATTTTATATGGTTCACCAGCACAATCAGGTTATCGGGATTTATCAGCCCATACTCCGGTGAGCTTCCGAAGAAGTAGTCAGGGTTGTTGATGATGAACTGGTCCAGCGGGTTGGAGCGAGCCACCAGGATGGCCACCGCCCCTCCGCTCCGCCTACCAGACCGCCCCGCCTGCTGCCAGGTGCTGGAGATGGTCCCCGGATAGCCAGCAATGACGCAGGCATCTAAGCTCCCGATGTCAATGCCCAGCTCCAGCGCATTGGTGCTTACCACCCCTATCACTTCCCCTTCGCGCAACCCTTTTTCAATCTCCCTCCTGGTGCGGGGCAGGTATCCCCCTCGATAACCTCTCACCTTACCCTCGTCCTTTACTCCTTTCTCCAGCACATCCTTGAGATACTTGACCAGCACCTCTACATTCAGTCTACTGGTGGCGAAGACGATGGTGGGAATGCTCTTCTCCAGAAAGGAGAGGGAGAGCTTCCGAGCGGCAGCAATATAGCTGCTACGAATGCCCAGGCTTTTATCCACTATGGGAGGGTTAAAAAAGATGAAATGCTTCTCGCTTGAGGGAGCTCCGTTGTTATCCACCAGCTCTATCTCCTCCTCGACCAGACGGGAGGCTAACTCCATCGGGTTGGCTATGGTGGCGGAGGAGCAGATGTACTGGGGTTGAGAGCCATAATGTTGGCAGACCCTCTTCAGTCGTCGGATAAGATTGGTCAGATGGCTGCCAAAAACTCCCCGGTAGTAGTGGATTTCGTCAATCACCACATATTTCAAGGCGCTAAAGAATTTTATCCATGTGGTGTGGTGGGGAAGAATGCCGGTATGGAGCATATCGGGATTGGTGATGACCACCTCCCCTTCCTCACGGATGGCTCTCCTGAGGTCGGGCGGTGTGTCCCCATCGTAGGTGAACGCCTTAATGCTTCGCGGAAGAAGCTGGCTGAACTGCCGCAGCTCTGCCAGTTGGTCCTGGGAGAGGGCTTTGGTAGGAAAAAGGTAAAGAGCCTTGGACTGAGGCTGTTCAAGCATTGTCTGGAGAACCGGGAGATTATAGCAGAGAGTCTTCCCCGAAGCGGTGGGGGTTACTACCACAATATTCTTTCCCTCTCCGAGCAGAGCGAGGGCGGTAGCTTGATGGGAGTAAAGCCTTTCAATGCCCCTTTTCCGCAAAGCCTCTGCCAGCTTGGGGTGAAGGTGGGGTGGAAAGTCGACATAGTTCTCCTTCCGAGCCGGCAGATGCCTCCAGGTAGTGACATTACGAGCCACCGAAGGGGAAGACTTAAATCCCTCTAATACACTTTCTATGCTCATGACCGTTTATTTATTAAATAATAACAGAAAAAGGACACCCTCTCAATGGAAAAATAATGCCGGAAGGAGGGTTGACTTTGTCAGGTGTTTTCCGTATAATTTAAATCTCTGGAGGGGGAGATAGTTTTTATCTATTATATTCGTCGATAAAAAGACCGCTCCTCATCCAGAGGAGATGAGCCGTGAAGAAACTTGCAGGAGATTTTGAGAAGCCAATTGCTGAGATTGAGGACCAGATCGAGCAGCTCTCTGCCCTTCCCCCTACGGAAAAAATAACCGAAAAGCTCGAGGGCTTAAAGAAGAAGTTGCTTAAAGTCTGCCAGGAGGTCTATTCTCGCCTCACTCCCTGGGAAAAATACCTGGTCGCCCGACATCCCGAGCGACCCTACACCCTGGATTTCATCCGAAACCTTTTTGAAGACTTCGTTGAAATCCACGGAGACCGAAAGTTCAGCGACGATCACTCCATTGTGGGTGGTATCGCCTTCTATAAAGGGAAACCGATCGCGGTGCTGGGTCACGAGAAGGGAAGGAATACCCGTGAGAAGATATATCGCAACTTCGGCATGGCTCAACCCGAAGGGTATCGCAAAGCACTGCGTATCATGAAATTAGCGGAGAAATTTCGCCGACCCATCATCTCCTTTATCGACACCAGCGGAGCCTACCCCGGCATCGGAGCTGAAGAGCGTGGGCAAGCAGAAGCCATCGCCTTCAATCTCAGGGAGATGTCCCGTCTGCGAACACCTATCATAGTAGTAGTCACCGGAGAAGGGGGAAGCGGCGGTGCCCTGGGGATCGGCGTGGGTGATAGAATCCTGATGCTGGAGTTTGCCGTATACTCGGTCATCTCCCCTGAGGGCTGCGCCGCTATTCTCTGGAAGAACCAGGATAAAAAGGAAGAAGCGGCAGAAAACCTCAAAGTAAGCGCTCCCGATTTGAAACATTTTAACCTCATAGATGAGATAGTCCCCGAGCCCATTGGGGGAGCTCATCGTGACCCGGCTGAGGCAGCTCTCATTCTCGATGGACACCTGTCGAGAAACCTCCAGGAGCTGGAACAAATCACTATTGATGACCTGTTGAAGCAGCGATACGATAAGTTCCGCCGCATGGGAGTATTTGAGGTCGGCTTTTAGTAATGAGACAAAATTAAACCGGCGAACCTTTTAGTGAGAATAGGAAGCACATTATTCCCTTTGGCAAGCCCGCTAAGGAGGTAAACCACGATGATTGAAGTGGAGAATCTGACCAAATACTATGGTAATTTAGCCGCTATTGAGAATATCACTTTCAGGGTCGAAAAGGGTGAAATCCTGGGCTTCTTGGGTCCCAATGGAGCAGGTAAAACCACCACTATGCGTATCCTGGCAGGGTTCTTTCCCCCCACTTCGGGGACTGCCCGGGTGGTGGGCTACGATGTGGTCAACGACTCCATAGAGGTCAGGCGAAGGATAGGCTATATGCCGGAGACTGTCCCCCTTTACAAGGATATGAGGGTTACGGAGTATCTGGATTTTGTTGCCGAGGTAAAAGGCATCTCCAGAAAAACAAGAAAGGACAAAATTGAGAAGGTGATGGAAGAATGCGGGGCTGCTGAGGTCAGCCATCGGCTTATCGGCAAACTTTCCAAGGGATTTCAGCAAAGGGTCGGTTTAGCCCAGGCGCTCCTTCACGACCCGGAGGTGCTGATACTGGACGAGCCGACCATCGGGCTTGACCCCAAGCAGATTATAGAAATCCGCCAGTTGATCAAGAGCTTAGCCGGGGAGAGGACCATCATCCTCAGCACCCATATCCTCCCTGAGGTGAGTATGACCTGTCAGCGGGTTATCATAATTAACGAGGGAAAGATAATTGCCATGGACACTCCCGAGAACCTGAACAAGCAGCTGCAGAAGCTCACCCAGATCCTCATTCAGGTGGAAGGACCTTCGAAGGAGGTCGCCAGCCAGTTAGGGAAGGTCAAAGGGGTGGTCAAGGTGACCAAAAAGGAGGAGGTCTCCCCGGGAGTGTGGAACTACATAGTTGAATCGAGCAAAGACCTGGATGTGAGAAAAGAGCTGGTCCAGACCATACTCACTCATCAATGGGGGCTGCTGGAGCTTCACCCCATGGGGATGAGTCTGGAAGATATCTTTGTCAAACTGGTAACCGCCGAGGAGAGGGAAGCAGAATGAAAAACTTTTACGCAGTAGTAAAAAAAGAAATGAGGAGCTATTTTACCTCCCCTATTGCCTATGTGGTGATTGTCATATTTCTGGTTCTGTCGGGATTCTTCTTCTATAGCGGCATAGCCTATTTCAATCTGGTCAGTCTGCAGGCGATGAGGAGCCCCTACGGTGCTCCGGATTTGAATATCAGCGAATGGGTTCTGCGACCCCTCTTCGGAAATATAAGCATATTTATGCTTCTGATGATGCCCTTGCTCACTATGAGACTCTTTTCCGAGGAAAAAAAGGGAGGGACAATTGAGCTCCTGTTCACATATCCCATTAAAGATATGGAAACTGTTCTGGGAAAGTATGCCTCATGTGTGGGAGTGTTTGTCATAATGCTCCTTGCCACACTGATATATCCTCTGCTGATTCATAAATTCAGCACACTGGAGCTGGGACCGGCCATCAGCGGATATCTGGGGCTCTTCCTTATGGGGAGCGCTTTTATCGCTCTGGGGCTTTTCTTCTCCTCCTTGACCGAAAACCAGATAGTAGCGGCAGTCATCTCCTTCGGGGCTCTGCTCCTCTTCTGGGTCATCGGCTGGTCCAGCACCCTGGCCAGCAGCAAGACAGGAAGCCTCCTGACTCAGCTGTCGATATTGGAACATTTTGACGAATTCTCCAAAGGAGTGATCGACACCAAAGATGTGATTTATTACCTTAATTTTATTATCCTCAGTCTGTTTCTGACCATGCGGTCGCTGGAATCGAAGAGGTGGAGGGGTTAAATATGAATAAGCCAATTAACATAGCCGGGTTGGCGGGGTTGGGTTTACTAATTGTGGGCGCCCTCTTTTATAATATCAAGGGGAGATTAACTCCCTCCACAGCGGGGCTGTTACTGGGGTCAGGAGCGCTACTGCTGGTATATTTCATTGGCAATTTCCGCCTTCTTAAAGCCAAGCTCTCCCAGCGCTCCACCAGACATGGGCTTAACCTTGTGCTGATGACTATCATTGTGCTGGGGATAATCGGCTTTGTGCAGACTATTGCCAACAAGCGCCACATCAGGTATGACCTGACCGAGAATAAACGATACAGCTTATCGCCGCAGAGCAAGCAGCTGCTGCGCGAACTTCCGGAAAAAGTCACTATCCTCTGCTTCTATACCGAGAGCCACCGCAGCAAGCCCATCATGGAAGAATTGATGAAGCAGTACCAATATTCCAGCGACAAATTTGAATATCAGTTCATCGACCCCGACCGAAATCCTGCCCAGGCAAAGCAATACCAGCTAAAAACTGATGGCACGGCGATAGTCACCTATCAGGACAAAACCGAGAGTGTTCTCAGCACCAACGAGGAAGACATAACCAATGCCGTCATCAAGGTCACCCGCAAAAAGTCCCGGTCCATCTACTTCACCACCGGTCATGGAGAGGCGGGAATAAACAACACCGATAGAGAGGGATACAGCCTCGCCAAACAATCGCTGGAGAATCAAGCGTATCAGGTAAAAGAGATTCTCCTTATGAGAGAGATGACAATCCCTGCCGACTGCGACCTCCTGGTGGTAAATGGACCGCAAACAGACCTCTTCGACGAGGAAGTAGAGCTTATCATCCAGTATATAGACCAGGGGGGAAAAGCACTTTTCCTGCTTGACCCCTCCCCTGCCGGCAAGCTGTCCCGAACGCTGGAACGCTATGGATTCGAGATCGGCAGCGACATTGTGGTTGACCGCTTCAGCCGCATTATGGGGGGCGATTACCTGATTCCTATCGTCACAAAATATAACGACCACGATATCACCAAAGGTTTCACTATAATGTCGTTCTTCCCCTTAGCCCGCTCGGTAAAGGTGAAGTCCCCGCCGGATGAGGGGATTACCGCCTCGCTTCTGGCAGAGACCAGCCCCGACAGCTGGGGGGAAACCGACCAGGCAGCCCTGGAAAGAGGGGAGGCGCAGTATGACGAAGGTAAGGATTTGAAGGGACCGGTTCCCATTTGCGCTGCCTCCATAATCGATTTGGATAAAACCGCTCAAAAGGAGGAAACCCCCGCTGCTGCCGAAGAGCAAGAGCAGGAGCCCGCCGCCGGAGGGAAGCAAGCCCGGGTGGTGGTCTTCGGGGATTCTGAGTTTGCCAACAACACCTATTTCGCCCAACAAGGCAATAGCGACTTCTTTCTCAACTCCGTCAACTGGTTAGCCCAGGAGGAGACGCTCATCTCCATCCGACCCCGCAGTCCCCAGTTTACCCCCCTCACCCTGACCGCCTCTCAGGGAAAGTTGCTCTTCTGGCTGCCGGTGATCATTCTTCCGGGATTGGTGATTGTTATTGGTTCCTATATCACCATCCATCGGAGGAAGAAGGGATGAAGCTCAAAACAACCCTCATCCTGGCCATAATCTTTGCTCTGATAGTCGGCTACTATTACTTCTTTGAAGTGAGAAGAGCCAAACAGGTGGAACAGAGGGAAGTAGAAGCCAGAAAGCTCTTCCATTACTCCCCCGAGCAGGTAACCCAGCTGAGGCTCAGAGAAGATGACGAGGTCATCCTCTGCAAAAAAGTGGGTGATGAATGGAAGCTGGAAGAGCCGGTTCAGGCTAAGGGAGACCAGGAAGAGATTGAGCTATTGATAAATAACATCCTTGACATCGAGCAGGAGCGCCTGATAGCCACGGAGCCTGCCGACATGAATCAGTTCGGGTTGAGCCCCTCGACAGCGGAGGTAAGCTTCCAGGTCGACGGGAAGTGGGAGACCCTTCAGGTAGGAGACGAAACCCCCACCGGAATGTCGACTTACGCCAAAAAAGGGGACAGCAGCGAGGTTCTGCTGGTCAACTCATTAGCCCGCAGCTATGCCAAAAAAGAGGTCTTTGATTTAAGAGATAAGACTATTCTCCCCTTTGAGATGGAGAGGGTTAAGCAATTCCGCTACCAAACAGCCCAGCAGGACATAACCTGCCAGAAGACCGAGGAAAACCAATGGAACCTGCTTCAGCCGATGAATACCAAGGCGGATTCCGATAAAATCCAGTCCTTCCTTCGGCGGCTCATTGATGCCAAAGCCAAAGAGTTTGTGGAAGAGGAGCCTGAAGACCTGGGGCAATACCAACTCGTCCCCGCGGAGAGGGAATTGACCTTCTGGTTGGGGGAAGAGATGTCTCAGGCGACGCTCTACATTGGAAAAAAAGAAGAGGACAAAAAATCCTACTATGCCCGAGGGGGACAGAGCATGACGGTGGTGCTCATCGACGAAGAGGTGTTCAAGGACCTTCCCCAAGCGATTGATGGCTGGCGGGATAAGACCCTCATCACCTTCGACCGGGACAAAGTCAATAGAATACATCTCACCTCCGAGGAGCACTCTATCACCCTGGAGAAGAAGGAAGACCAATGGGAGCTCACCGAACCGACCAAGACCAAAGCCGACAACTGGGAGGTGGACAGCCTGGCTATGGCCCTACAAGAGACCAAAGCAGAAGGATTTATCGACCGCCCCCAAAGGCCCGACGCCTGGTATGGCTTTGACCGGCCTCAATTGGAAATAAGCCTCTGGCTGGAGGGGGAGGAAGCTTCCCCAAAGGTAGTTATAGGCACACAGGAAGAGGGCAAGACCACCCACTACGCCCGCAGCAGCCAGACTCCCACCATCTATCTGGTAAAAGAAGAAGATATCGACAAACTAAAGAAAACCCCATTTGACCTCAGAGATAAAGTGCTGATAAGCTATAGTCCCACCGACCTGGACTCCCTCACCCTCAATCTGCCGGACGAGGAGCCCATTGTAATAAGTAAATCTGGCGACCGGTGGGTCATCAAGAAGCCGAGAAAATACCGCAGCAAACAGAGCGAGGCTGAAGACCTGGTGTGGCAGCTCAACTCGGTGAAAATGGAGCGGATAGCAGATGAATCCCCCTCCGACTTATCCCCCTATGGGCTGGAGCCTCCAAAGGCGGAGCTCAGCATCCAGCTGAAAAAGGGTGACCCCTTGCCCACACTCCTTTTGGGAAACAAGGCTGAAGAGGAGAACCGCATCTATTGTAAGCTAAAAGACAAACCAACCGTTTACGAAATCTCCGCCTTCAGCCGGGAGATTATCAGCAGAATAATCGCTCCCGCTAAAAAGGAATAAACATCTCTTAGGTTTTCATTCTTTACTCACCATAGGTCTTCCGGTACGAAAATGCTAGTTTTTAAGACTCTAACATTAAAATGAATACATACAACCAAATCTTATTTTAATAATTGATAATCCTTTTCCTCTTGATAAATAGAAATCTCCTCAGCTAAGCGAGAGTTCCCGGGTCAAGGTGTTCAAGGCTGATGGCACCGTCATCCTCAGCTTCAAAGCCTTCGGTGGAGTAAACGCCCAGGGCGAGGTTCACTTAGGCAGAAGCAACTACTGATAGGCTTACTTTTAATATCGCAAAGTAGCAGCTCGCGGGTGTAGGTATGCGTTCTTAACTAAATCATACTTCTCCCGCAAAATTACAAATCGCCTTAGAGCGCTCTTAGCGCAAAAAGCTATATAAAACTGCTCCTTTTTCTCCTGAAAATTTGAAGCCCAAGTCGAGACCAATAGCATTATTAAAATAGCCATTTTTAAGTGTTCATTTTGTTGGCAAGAGAGTTTTTTATCCAGCAGGCAGAGGATATGCTGTATTCTTTTGGCAAAACTGTCTTTTTTCTGGTAGAGAGGGAAAATCTCAGCCGTGGATTTTTAGACAAAGATAAAATCTAATATACTTCTTTATTGACATTATCAGCAATTGTGTGCTAATGTTTCTTTATATTTTCTATATCAAGAAAGGAGGTGTCAGAGAAGATGTAGATTTAAGATTTCTAAAAAGCTTTTTCCTCCACGGTCTATCAGATAATCTTTACTCTTTACCAGCAGATGAGCTTGATAAATAGAGCTTAGCGGTGGTTGATTTATTCCTTAGATAAATTAGCAAACGAGCTGTAATTCTCCTCGTCATCCGGGGAGAGAAATTTTCAACCTATTTTAAAAATAGGAGGTAGCCAAAATGGCTAGGCGTAATGGTTTTATCGTTTCCGTTTTTCTGGTATTACTTCTTACGAGCTCAGCAGTACTGTTCGGACAGCGGGTGATTGACCTGGATAGGGTCTGGGGGGATATGCGGGTATTAGGAAATCTTAACAACGATGCTTCGGGCTGTGCCGTAGCCAGCGGGGATATCAACGGCGATGGCTTTATGGACATCATCATCGGTGCCTATCAAGCCGACCCCGGTATAATTGCTCCACGCCCCGATGCCGGGGAGGTCTATGTGGTCTATGGCTTACCCGGACAGCCAGCCACTTTGGACCTGAACGCTACCCCAGCCGACATCACCATCTATGGTAATATGCCCAATGATGAGACGGGCTGGTCAGTTGCCAGCGGGGATATCAATGCCGATGGATATGATGACATAATCATTGGCGCCCGTTTAGCTGACCCCGGTACACCTGCTCGCATCGATGCCGGCACGACCTATGTAATCTTTGGTGGTATTTTTCCAATGCCCTATATTATAGATTTGAGCTTTCAGCCAGCCGATATCACCATCTACGGAAATGCTGCTGGTGATTCATGCGGCTATTCTGTTGCCAGCGGAAATGTGAACGGAGATGCTTTTGACGATGTCATTATCGGTGCCCCTTACGCTGACCCCGGTGGGCGCATCGATGCCGGGACGACCTATGTGATTAACGGCGCTGCTTATACTCCACCTGTGGTTTTTGATTTGAGCCTGGGACCAGCCTTTGTCAACATTTTGGGATTTCAAATTAGCAGCTTTTCTGGCTCATCGGTGGCCAGCGGAGATGTAAACGCCGACGGCTTTGACGATATAATCATCGGTGCCCCTATGGCTGACACCGTTACCTTTCCACCACCTCGTATTGATGCCGGGCATACCTATGTCATCTTGGCGTTAACTTTCCTCCGGCAACAACTATTGACCTGGCCATGATGCCAGCCAATATCCTTGTCGAAGGGCCTCTTCCTGCGGACAATTCTGGCCGTGATGTTGCCAGTGGAGATGTTAACGGCGATGGCTTTATGGACATCATCATCGGAGCCCCTCTGGCTGATATCGGAAATATTGATGCCGGAGTGACCCATGTCATATTCGGCGCTAACTTTACTGCGCCTTACATTGTAGATTTGTTTTACCAAGCAGCCGACCTCACTGTCATTGGAGATGACCCTAATAGCGAGTCCGGAGGTGCGCTTGCCAGCGGGGATATCAACGCCGACGGCTTTGACGATGTAATCATCGGTGCCTATGCGGCTGACCCCCCTGGAGGCATTGATGCCGGGGAAACATACATAATCTTTGGCTCCAGCTTAACAACACCTCCTTACTGGGTATTATTGAACATGCAGCCACCTGACATCCTTATCTCAGGGGATGATGCGAATGATATTTCCGGCGATGCGGTGGCCTGCGGAGATGTCAATTTAGACGGATACTGCGACATAATTGTTGGCGCTCCCTGGGCAGACCCCGGTGGACGCATTGATGCCGGGGAGACTTATCTCATTGCAGGTGGTGGTGCTTTTATCACCGCTCACGGGCTGGGCGGCACAAGCTGGATAAAAGCGTTCAGCCTCCTGACGAACGACTGGGGCAGCTTCAAAGCCTTCGGAGCGGTAAACAGCCAGGGCGAGGTTCATCTGGCGGTTGGTGATATGGATGCCGACAGCCGGGATGAGATTGCCGCCGGCCAGGGCGAAGGTGGTAAGTCCTGGGTGAAGTTCTTTGAGGTGGATGGCTTCCCCATTAGCACCTTCAAAACCTTCGGAGCTGCAAATGTCAACGGCGAGGTGCATCTGGCGATAGGCAACTTTGATGTGAACCCTGCTAATATTGAAATAGCGGTAGCTCAGGGCGAAGGGGGGCAGTCATGGATAAAGGTCTTCGATAATACTGGATTATTCATCACAGCCTTCAAAGCTTTTGGTGCAGCTAATGCTCAGGGGGAAGTCCACCTGGCTGCAGGTGACCTGGAGAACGCCGACGGAATTGACGAGATAATCGCCGGTATGGGAGAAGGCGGCAGCTCAGTGGTGAAGATATTCAGCTATAATGGAACAATCATCCGCTCCTTCCAGGCATTCAGTTCCGCTGAGAACCCCGGCGGTGAAGTGCATCTGGCGGTGGGAGATTTTGATTCCGATGCTGTTTTAGAGATAGCCGCTGCCACGGGCTTCAACGGGGGCAACTTGATTAAGCTGTATGAGAAAGATGGCACCCTTATCAGTGGGTTTTATCCCTTTGGTATGGGAGGCAATCCCAATGGTGATGTGCAGATAACTGCCGCTGATATAGATAACGACGGCCTCTACGAGATAATGTGCGCTCACGGTGAGGGAGGTGTCTCCCAGGTCAAGGTGTTTAAGCCTGATGGGAGCCTGATGCTCAATTTCAAAGCCTTCGGTGGCGTAAACGCTCTAGGTGAGGTGCACTTAGGCAGGAGCAACTATTGAGGGTCTTACTTATATTGTAAAAAAGTAGCTCAAGGCTCAGGAGCTCAAAGCTTAAATGATTATTTAATGCTCCAAGCCTCTTAAGTCTCTGAGGAAGCCATAAACCTCTCTGCCTCTCTTATCCGTTTGCTTATGGGGGGATGGCTGTAGAAGAAGAATTCCACTAACGGATGAGGGCTTTTATCGGCCAGATTCAACTCTGCCAGCTTATCCATGGCGGAGATGAAAAACTGCGGACTTTCAATATTTCCCAGCGAGAACCTATCAGCCCTTCGCTCCAGATGACGGGAGTAAGCGTTCATCAGTGGGAGAAATACCAGCCCCAGCAGCGACATTATTAGAATCACCAGGGGCAAGCCTGCCACATCGTCCACTCCCTGCAAGGGGAAGAGGGGAATAGTCTTCCTTAAACCCCTTTCGCAGAGAAAGAGGCTGAGCCCCATGGTAATTGTCTGAAGCGCCATCATCTTCCAGGTATGGTAACCGACCTGATGACCCAGCTCGTGGGCGACCACCGTCTCTGTCTCCTCAGGCGTGAAGTTCTGCAGCAGGGTATCAGACAATATCAGGCGGTGGGTCTTCCCCCAGCCAGCCAGAGCGGCATTGACCGTCTTGCTCTTCCTGCTCAAATCCATCTGATAGATGCCCCTTACCTTTGTTCCCGCCCGCTCGGCCAGCTCTCTCATCCTCCGGACCAGCTCCTCCCCCTCCAGTTCTTTTAGCTTGAAGAAGATGGGGAGAAAAACCACCGGAGCCAACCTGGCTAATATAATGAAAATAAAGACAAAAATCCCTGTTACTGGCAACCACCAACCCTGGGGATACCTGCTGATAATGCCGTAGAAAATCTCCAGCATGAGGAGTCCCAGAAGGAAGCTCAACCCTATCCCCTTCCCTCTTTCCCTGAGCCAGGCTTTTTGGCTCTGGGTGGAGAGACGGAAGCGGTGCTCGACCACATAACCGCTGTAATAAGAGAGAGGGAGGAACAGAAGCTCAATGAGAAGATAGAAGACTAAGCCATAGCCCCCCACCACAAACCAGGGGTGA
>JAOUOQ010000146.1 GCA_029880275.1 Candidatus Aminicenantota bacterium
GAAAGACTTCCGGCAAGCACTGGGGGGGATATCGGTGACCATCTTCGGAGTCTTCACCATAGGTTTTCTCCTGGGCTACGAGGTAGCCATCCGTCTTATTAATGAAGGAGGAGTACAAGGTGATAATCTGCTCATCTTCCTCCTCATCGTTATTGCCTGGGGCGATGTGGGCTGTTATGCGGTGGGACGCCTCATAGGAAGACACAGAATTTTCCCCCGCATAAGCCCCAACAAGACTCTGGAAGGGTGCCTGGGAGGGATTGCTTTCAATCTTATGGCGGCTTTTGGTATCAAGGGCTTATTATTTAAGGAGCTCTCTCATCTTTCTTGTCTTCTGCTGATCATTCTGCTGGGTGTCTTCAGTCAGACAGGAGACCTGTGCGAATCAATTTATAAGAGGGGGAGTGGGGTAAAGGATTCCTCCCGCTTCCTCCCCGGGCATGGAGGGGCACTGGATAGGGTGGATAGCCTGCTGTTCAGTGGTCCCATTTTCTATTATTTTTATATCCTATTCCTGAACCATTAAGGCAGAAAAGGTATGAAAAAAGTCACCATCTTAGGCTCCACCGGCTCCATCGGGACCAGTGCCTTAAAAGTGATAGAAAGGCACCGAGACCGATTCCGAGTAGTCGGCCTGGCGGTGGGGAAAAATCTGGAGCTTCTGAGAAAGCAGATAGAGACATTCCAACCGAAGATAGTCTCCGTGGCCACACAGGAAGCGGCCGAGCTACTCCAGAAGACCTACTCGTCGACCGGGCTTCAAATCTGTTATGGCTCGCAGGGACTTATAGAGGTAGCTACCCATCCGGAGGCGGAGCTGGTCATCTCGGCGCTGGTAGGCGCCCTGGGGCTTCTGCCGACCTATCGGGCTATTCAAGCCGGCAAAGACATCGCCTTAGCCAACAAGGAGACTCTGGTTATGGCAGGGGGGTTGATAATGCAGGAGGTGGCTAAGCAGAAAAGTTCCCTCTTGCCGATTGACAGCGAGCACAGCGCACTTTTTCAGTGCCTGCTTCACTGCAAAAGGGAGGAAGTCCGTCGGGTAATCCTCACCGCCTCGGGAGGACCTTTCCTCGACCTGCCGATGGAGAGGTTCGTGCAGATTACCGTGAAAGAAGCGCTTCAGCACCCCAACTGGAAGATGGGCCGCAAGATTACCGTGGATTCCGCCACTCTGATGAACAAAGGACTGGAGGTTATCGAGGCTTACTGGCTATTCGGCTTCCCCATAGATAAGATAGACATTGCCATCCACCCCCAGAGCGTGGTGCACTGCCTGGTGGAGCTGAAAGATGGCTCGCTGCTGGCTCACATGGGCATCCCTGATATGCAGATCCCCATCCAGTATGCCCTCTCCTTTCCCGAAAGGCTGGACAGCCCGGTCACTTCCCTCCCTCTCTCGGAAATGGAGCCCCTCGAGTTCAGACCCCCGGACAAGGAGCGATTCCCGTGTTTAGGGCTGGCGTATCGGGCTCTGCGGGAAGGAGGAACCATGCCTATGGTGCTCAGTGCCGCCAATGAGGTTACGGTAGCCTCCTTTCTGGCAGGTGAGATACAATTCCTGACCATCCCTTCCGTCATCGAGGAGACCATGCAGCAACATCGGAAATCCCCTCTCTCCTCAATAGAACAAGCTCTGGAAGTCAACCAGTGGGCGATGGAGCGGGCAAAAGCTCTCATCAATAAAAAATATAAAAAAGGGTGACCAATTGGCTATCATTCTGGGCAACATATTAGCTGCTGCTCTCGTTCTGGGAGTTCTGATCATAGTCCACGAGTTCGGGCATTTCGCCGCTTCTAAAGCCCTGGGGATTGAGGTGCAGGTCTTTTCCATCGGCTTTGGTCCCCGACTCTTCGGTTTCAGGCGCAAGGGAACCGACTATCGCCTCAGTGCACTCCCCTTTGGCGGGTATGTGAAGATGCTGGGCGAGAATCCCTATGAGCCGCTTGAAGGGAGAAAAGAGGAGTTCCTCTCCCGGTCCAAGAAGGACCAGTTTATAGTGTTGATAATGGGAGTAACGCTGAACATCCTCTTAGCCATTGTCCTTATGACCGTGGTCTTCTGGGTGGGAGTGGAGACTCCTGCCTACCTGGAGGAGAAGCCCATCATCGGCTGGGTAGCTCCGGAATCCCCTGCCGTGGAAAGTGATATCAGACCAGGCGACCTGGTTCTGAGCATAAACAACAGAAAAATCAGCACCTGGGAGGAGCTTCAGATGGTCATCAACACCAGCGGTAATCAGGAGCTCCTGCTGAGTCTGGAGCGTAATGGGGAAATAATAACCCGAAGCCTGACCCCTCAAGCGCTTCCCCCCAGGGATATCGGCTACGCTGGTCTTATAGAGCCGATTCCGCCTCGTATCCATCAAGTGGAAGAGGGCTTTCCGGCAGACTTAGCAGAGTTGAAAGAGGGGGATATGGTGGTGGAGATTGACGCCGAACCAGTAAACCACTTCTACCAGCTTTACAGCATCATTCAGGAGAAGGGAGAGCAGGAGCTCACCTTCGTCGTCTTCCGTCAGGGGGAGCTTATCCGCAAGAGCATAATCCCGCGGAAAGACGGGGAGATTTACCGCATAGGGATTGCCAACCCTTCGGAGACCGTAGTCAAGCGTTATGGACCTGTTGATGCCCTGAGAGAGAGCCTGGTGCGAAACTCCAAAATGACTTTATTAACCTTTGAAGTAATTGAGAAGCTCGTTACCAGGGAGCTCTCCTTACGGTCAGCCTCGGGTCCCATTGAGATAGCCAGGTTCTCCGGTGCTGCCGCCCGCAGAGGGCTCATACCCCTGCTGCAGTTGATAGCCATCATCAGCCTCCAGTTAGGCATCATAAACCTCCTCCCCATCCCCGTGCTTGATGGAGGGCACCTGTTCACTCTGCTTATAGAAGGGATTATAAGAAGGAATCTCAGCCTCAAAGTGAAGGAGAGGCTGATGCAGGTAGGCTTCGCCATCCTTATAGCTATTATGGGGATGGTGATATACTACGATATAGTAAAGAACCTCTAAGGGTATTCCCTTGGAGTTGCATTTCCTTCCAGAAGGTTTACCTATGAGAGAATACCAACGACGCCTGAGCCGGGAGGTCACGGTGGGTAATGTGACCATCGGCGGGAGCGCTCCCATTGTGGTGCAGTCGATGACCAAGACTGATACCCGAGATATAGAATCCACCATTCGGCAGATAGAGAGCCTCACCCAGTGGGGGTGCGAGCTGGTGCGATTAGCCGTACCCAACCAGGAATCAGCGGATGCCCTGGCCGAGATTAAAAAGAAAACACCCATTCCCCTGGTGGCTGATATCCATTTTGACTACCGCTTAGCTCTGAAGGCGCTGGAGGCGGGAGCAGATAAGCTCCGCATCAATCCCGGCAATATCGGCTCCGCTGACAGGCTCCGTCAGGTGGTAAAGGGGGCTAAGGAGAGGGGAGTTCCTATAAGGGTGGGGGTCAACGCCGGTTCCCTGGAGAAAAAGCTGCTGCAAAAATACGGGTACCCTACCGCAGAAGCCATGGTGGAAAGCGCTCTCACCAATATCCGAGTAATAGAGGACATGGGTTACGAGGAGATGGTGGTTTCCCTGAAAGCCCCCCATGTCGTCACCACCTGCCGGGCTTATCAGATGCTGGCGGAAAGGGTTGATTACCCCTTCCACCTGGGAATAACCGAAGCGGGCACCTCTCTTCCCGGGGCGGTCAGGTCAGCGGTGGGGCTGGGAATTCTGCTCTCCCAGGGTCTGGGAGATACCATCAGGGTCTCCCTCACCGCTCCCCCTGAGGAGGAGGTAAAGGTAGCCTATCATATTCTGCAGGCGCTCAACCTTCGACAGCGGGGACCAATGGTGGTCTCCTGTCCTACCTGCGGAAGGTGTGAGGTCGACCTGGTGAAGATTTGCGAAGAGGTAGAGAAGGGCATTGCCCACATCTCTTATCCCCTCCACATCGCCATTATGGGGTGTGTGGTCAACGGACCGGGGGAAGCCAGACTGGCTGACCTGGGATTCGCTGGTGGGAAAGATGGAGGGGTGTTGTTCCGAAAGGGGAAGATATTAAGGAAAGTCAAGGAAGAAGCAGTGGTAAAGGAGCTCCTCAGAGAGATTGATAGGCTGGTTAAGGAGATGAAGGTCTTAATTTGATAGGGTTAGCATTATGAGAAAATATCTCCTTTTTCTCACCTTTTTGGCTCTGGTAGTGGGCATAATCTCCTGTGAGAAAACCACCGAGCCCTTCAGGCCCCATCGCTCACTCATCTATGTCGATAGTAATAACATCACCGGAGACGAGGATGGCTCCATATTTCACCCTTACAGCTCCATCCAGAAGGGAATAGACGAAGCTGAGCCAGGGGCAACGGTGGCAGTCTTTGCCGGAATATATGAGGAGCCACAAATCAGATTGAAAGGGGAACTCACTGTCAGAGGCGCAGGGGCTGATAGGACCGTCATCCTCAACGGGTTAACAGGAGAAGATGTGACGAATGTAGTAGTCACTAGTTTTGAGATACAGTCGGGTTTACAATGCACAGGGAACTCAGACCTTATCATTAATCACAATCTCTTCACCGGCAGCGCCGGGGGGATAATAGTAAGCGGCACTTCCAGGGTTATCATCCGCCAGAACACTTTTCGGGTGCAGGGGATGATTCCCCCCCTCCTCTGCTCGGATGACTCTTACAGCGTGGTGCAGGCAAACATCTTTGAGCAGGGGGGTATGCCGGTCATTATGGAGCTCTCGGCTATGGGGGACTTTGGTGGTGGGGGTGATAGCAATGGAAACAACGACTTCAGCGGACAGTTCCCGCAGGAGGTGTTAAGGAACGCCACCCCCAATGCGCTTATGGCGGAGAACAACACCTGGAGATTCAATACCGCTGAGGAGATAGACCGCTACGACATAGTGGATGACGATGAGAACGCCGGCTTTGGGATGGTAGATTTTGAGCCCTTCATCTTAAAGAA
>JAOUOQ010000147.1 GCA_029880275.1 Candidatus Aminicenantota bacterium
GGAGAGAAGACCAGAATTGACCTTCCCGGTGAGAGCGGGGGCCTCATTCTTCCTCTGAGGAAATGGTCAGGGGTATCGGTCGGCTCCATATCCATCGGGCAGGAGATAAGTGTCACTCCTCTGCAATTGCTCACCATCGCCTCCGCCATTGCCAATGAAGGATATGTGATGAAGCCCCTGGTGGTCAACAAGGTTCTCTCTCGTCGGGGGGAGCTACTCAAGGAGTTCTCACCATCACCCGTGCGACGGATAATCTCCCCTCAGACGGCTCAACAGCTCCTTAGCATAATGATAGCAGTGGTAGAAAAGGGAACCGGCACCGCGGCTAAAATCCCTGGCTACGCAATCGCCGGCAAGACAGGAACCGCCCAAAAGTTCGACCCCGTTGCCCAGCGCTATGGACCTGATAAACATATCGCCTCTTTCATCGGGTTCCTCCCTGCAGATGACCCGGTGATAGCCATGCTTGTAGTAATTGACGAGCCCCATGACAGCTATTACGGTGGAGAGGTAGCTGCCCCTTTGTTCAAGCAAATCGCCCAACAGCTGGTCAAATATCTCCGCATACCGCCTCGTCAGAGGGACCAGACCCACCTGGTGGCTGCTAATATTCTGGCAGGAAGAGAGGGGGAAGGGGTCGGGTGGTCAAATAGCCCTCAGGAAGAGAAAAGATGATATTAGAGGAACTCCTAAAAGGAGTATCTTGCCTTCACTTAGCGGGGAATCTTAATGTCTCCGTAGAGGGGCTAAGCTACGACTCTCGGAAGGTTGGCAAAGGGCATCTTTTTGTAGCCATCCGGGGGGATAACTTCGATGGCAACGACTTCATACCCCAAGCTATTGAGCGAGGAGCGGTGGCCATTGTATCGGAGCAGAAAGCGATCCCCATAGGGTCGAAGCTGAGCTGGGCAATAGTGGACAATGCCCGACGGGCACTGGCTATCATAAGCGGCAATTTCTATAATCAGCCGAGTCGGAGGTTGTATCTCATTGGAGTAACCGGCACCAACGGGAAGACCACAGTGACCTATCTGGTAGAGTCAATCTTCCAGCAAGGGGGGAGAAAAATAGGACGGTTAGGAACCATAGACTACCGCGTCGGCGAACGCCTGGTGGAAGCCGAGCGAACCACCCCCGAAGCTCCCGACATCAACCGCTACATGGCAGAGATGGTAGAAAACGACTGCCAGGCGTGTGTGATGGAGGTCTCTTCCCACTCGTTGGATATGGAGCGGGTTTACGGCTGCGACTTCGATGTGGCGGTGTTTACCAATCTCACCCGGGACCACTTAGATTTTCACCTGAGCATGGAGAGGTATTTCTCCTCTAAAAGGAAGCTCTTCGAATACTTAGAAAACAAAAAGGAAGCCGTAGCGGTTATAAACCTTGACGACCCCAAGGGGAAGGAGCTATCGCGAGGCTTGAAAGTCAGGAGTATAACCTACGGCTGGCAGCCCTCGGCTGATATTACCGTAGATAGCTATCAGCTCTCTCTCCAGGGTCTTCAGGCAACCATAACTACCCCTGAAGGCAAGCTGCAGGTCAGCTCCCCTTTGATAGGCAGGGCGAATCTATCCAACATATTAGCCGCCGTTGGGGTTGGTATGGCAGCGGGTATCACTCCCTCTGCTATCTCCCAGGGGATAGCGCGCGTCAGCCCCATACCCGGGAGATTCGAGCAGGTGAATGAAGGACAGGATTTCACCGTCATCGTCGATTATGCCCATACCGACGACGCCCTGAGGAATCTGCTGGAAAGCGTAAGGGAAGTTGCCAAAGGGAGAGTCATCACCGTCTTCGGCTGCGGTGGGGACAGAGACCCCAGCAAAAGACCTCTCATGGGAGCACATGCGATGAAATTGAGCGATATCGCCATTGTGACCTCTGATAACCCCCGTTCTGAAGACCCTTTGCAGATAATAAGAGAGATAGAGGTTGGCATTGAAAGTGTCGGGGTGAGAAAAGGAGCCCATCTGGTCATCCCAGACCGAAAAGAGGCTATCAAAAGAGCCATAGATGAAGCCCATCCGGGAGATATGGTGGTGATCGCCGGTAAGGGGCATGAGAGGTATCAGATTATAGGAAACAAGACTATTCCTTTCGATGACCGGGAGGTCGCCCGGCAACTCATCTCCAGGAAAAAGGGGAGTTAACCATGGCCGTTGCTCAGATTGGGGAGATAGTAGAAGTGGTGAAGGGGAAACTGATGTCAGGGGACAGCTCTACATGGCTCGCAAGTTACTCCATCGATTCCAGGACGCTCAAGCCGGGCGACCTCTTTTTTGCCATCCAGGGAGCCCACCACGATGGGCATCAGTTTGTCGCCGAAGCCCTACTGCGAGGGGCTAAGGGAGCGATTATACACAGAGAGACTAAGCTTCCTCAGGAGCTAAGAAGCGCAAATCTCATTATGGTCCGCGACACGCATCAGGCGCTGATTGACCTGGCTACCCACTTCCGCCGCAAATGGAAAGTAAAAGTAGTTGGTGTAACAGGAAGCTCCGGTAAGACCACCACCAAGGAGATAATCTTCGCCCTCCTCCTGGGAAAACACAGAACAAAGAAGACCCCCGGCAATTACAACAACCTCTATGGGCTCCCCTTAGGGATGCTCAGCCTGGAGGAAAAGGACGAAGTCTTCGTGGGAGAAATGGGAATAAGCGAGCCGAAAGAGATGGAGAAGCTCATAGAGATTGCCCAACCAGATGTGGGGGTCATCACCAATGTCAATCCGGTCCATCTGGAGTTCTTCTCCTCGGTAGAGGAAATCGCTGTGGAGAAGGGAAAACTGCTTGAGGGTCTGAGGGGCGAAAGAGTAGCCATTGTCAACAGCGATGACCCCTGGACGGCGAATATCCTGGCTCGTTTTAAGGGTAAAATCATATCCTTCGGCGTTAAAAACAGCAGTGACATTATGGGGAAGGATATAGCATGGAAGGGGTTAGAAGGGGGAACCTTTACTGTAGTGGTCAATAAGAAAGAGGAAGAGCATCTCTTCATTCCTCTTGTTGGTCTTTACAACCTTTACAACGCTCTGGCTGCCATTGCGGTGGCATATTATTTCCGGGTGCCCCTCACTGCCATCAAGGAGAAACTTGCTCATTTTAAGGGGATGCCCATGCGCAGCCGGGTGCTGAGGTTCAAGGAGGGATTTACCCTGCTTGACGACACTTACAACTCTAATCCCCGAGCCCTTGAGCTGGTACTGGACCACTTTAAAGCCTTGACCACCGAAGGTCGCAAGATAGTCATCAGCGGCGATATGCTGGAGCTGGGAGAGTGGAGCGAAGAAGCCCATCGGGAGGCTGGCAGATTGATAGCGAATGGTGGGATTGACCTTTTAATCGGGGTGGGAAACCTCTCCCGAAAATCCATTGAGGAGGCACAAAAGGAGCGCATGCCCCCCGACTCTTTATTCCACTTCCCGGACTCTTCGCAGGTAGGTCCTTTTCTGTCCTCCTTACTCAGGGAGAAGGATCTCATATTGGTAAAAGGCTCCAGGGCTATGAAAATGGAGCTGATTGTCGATTATTTAATAAAACACTTTAACCTGGAGGGAGATTGATGCTCTATTATCTCCTTTATTCTCTGCATGAATATATCTCTCCCTTTAACGTATTCAGATATATTACCTTCCGCGCCGCCTTGGCCACCCTGACCGCAATGATAATAAGCTTTGCCATGGGTCCCTGGCTAATTCGCAAATTAAAGGAGTTTCAGATAAAGCAGACCATCAGGGATGTTGTTCCCGAGACCCATCGGGGAAAAGAGGGAACTCCCACCATGGGTGGGCTGCTGGTTCTGACAGCCATTGTGGTGCCTACCCTCCTGTGGGCAGATATCAAGAACATATTTATATGGATTTTGATTCTGGTCATCATTCTTTTCGGTCTTCTGGGTTTTGTGGACGACTACCTGAAACTGCGGCGCTCCCGCTCCCGGGGGCTGACCATAAAGACAAAACTCCTCTGCCAGATAGCTATTGGGGGAGCGGTCGCTGTTATCCTTGAATTGCTGATAAGTAAGGGGATGTACACAGCCGAACTGAGCTTCCCCTTCTTTAAGACGCTAACTCCCGACCTGGGTTGGCTTTATGTTCCTTTAGTGATCGCGGTTATCGTGGGGGCAAGCAATGCGGTCAATATGACCGATGGACTGGATGGGTTAGCAATCGGGTCAGTATTAATTGCCTCGGCTACCTTTACTATCCTCGCCTATGTAGCAGGACACGCGATAGTTGCTGACTACCTCAATGTAACCAATGTCCGTGGAGTGGGAGAGCTGACCGTAGCCTGCGGAGGAATTGTGGGTGCGGGACTCGGCTTCCTCTGGTTTAACTGTCACCCGGCTCAGATATTTATGGGGGATGTAGGCTCTCTGGCTTTGGGCGCCGCCATAGGAACCGTTGCCGTCTTAATAAAACAGGAAATACTGCTCCTCCTGGTGGGAGGGTTGTTTGTTATGGAAGCCCTCTCGGTCATTATTCAGGTCATATCTTTCCGCTTTTATGGAAAGAGGGTTTTCAAAATGGCGCCGCTGCATCATCATTTTGAGCTTCTGGGTTGGAAGGAGTCCAAAATTATCATCCGCTTCCTGATTATCGCCATGATTTTTGCGCTTCTGAGTCTGAGCACCCTCAAGTTGAGGTAAGAGATGAGCCCGGAAGGGAGAAGATTCAAAATTGAGGCTTCGGATCTGAGAGGGAAAAAGGTGTTAGTGGTGGGAGCAGCCCGCAGCGGGGAGGCAGCAGCAGAGCTCTTGCTGAAGCACGGGGCGATGGTGACCCTCACCGATACCAAGCCCGAGACCGAGCTGGAAAGCTCCCTGAGCCCTTTGCGCAAGGAGGGCGTAGAAGTGGAGAATGGAGGACACCGGTTGGAGACCTTCCTCAGCTCTGAGCTTATTATATTGAGCCCCGGAGTCCCCCTGAAAATTGAGCCACTGCAG
>JAOUOQ010000148.1 GCA_029880275.1 Candidatus Aminicenantota bacterium
GTGCAGCCGATACAGGAGATCGGGAGGCTCTGTCGTGAACAGGGGGTCATCTTCGCTATTGATGCAGCCCAGACTGCCGGGGCGGCGCCCATAGATGTGGAACGAATGAATATCGACCTCGTCGCCTTCACCGGGCATAAATCCCTGATGGGTCCCACAGGGATAGGGGGGCTCTATGTAGGAGAAGATATTGAGATAGAGCCCAGCCGAGTGGGGGGAACCGGTGTACGCTCCGCCTACCCCTTCCATTTGCCGGAATACCCTTACCGGCTGGAATGCGGTACCCTCAATGTCCTCGGCATTGCCGGCTTAAATGCCGGGCAAAAGTATCTTCGTAAGGAGGGGGAAGAAAACATCAGACGAAAGAAGCTGTCCCTGCTGGAGCGCCTTCAGAAAGGGCTGATGGAGATCGTAGGGGTGACCCTTTACGGGAGCACCTCGCTGGAAAACAGGCTGGCAGTGCTCTCTTTTAATATTGAGGGTTATAAGGCGATTGATGCCGGCACCCTCCTCGATGTCGACTACAACATCGCCACCCGCACCGGGCTCCATTGCGCGCCTAAGGTTCATGAGCAACTGCAGACCATGCCCGAAGGGGCAGTGAGGGTAAGCATCGGTCCTTTCAATACAGAAGAGCATATCGACCACTGCATTAATGCGGTGAAAGAGATAGCCAGCATAAAGAAGGGACAGTAAGAGGATTCTTATCCTTTTTTAGAAGCAGATTCGATAGCGGAGTTGACCCGTCTTGAGGGGAGAATCAGGGCATCGGCTACAATCTCCCCTATGGTCTTTGTTTCAATCCCTAACTTATATTTCTTGTTCAGCTCCATCAACTGGTCGATACAATTATGACAGGGGGCGGCTACCACCTTCGCCCCTGTCCGGCGAATCTGCTCCGCCTTGGCTTTTCCCGCTTTCAGCCTGAGCTCGGCATACTCGCTCATGCTCAACAGCCCTCCCCCTCCGCCGCAGCAGTAGTTGCGTTCCCTGTTGGGGTGCATCTCCACGAAGTTACTGACCGCTTTTCGCAGGATATAGCGCTGCACCTCCATCACACCACCGTAGCGCACGAGATTACAGGGGTCGTGAAGAGTAACCGGAGCACTGTGTATCGAGGAGTCGAGCCGGATACGACCCTGCCTGATATAATCAGCTATCAGCTCAAGGATGCTTTTCACCTGGAAGTCAAACCGCTTGCCAAGCCAGTTGGGGGCTTCCCACCTGAGGGAGCGGTAAGCGTGACCGCACTCGGTTACCGCCAGAATCCGGGCTCCCAGCCTTTCCGTCTCTTCAACCAAGCGTCCTGCTATGGTGCGAGCCGCCTGGTCATCACCGGAATAATAGGCATAATTAGTGGCGTCAAAGTTGGTACTGCTGATAGTCCAGTCCTCGTCTGCCGCATAAAATATTTTGGCTATGGCAATAATAGAAAGGGGGAAAAACTTTGGCTCTCTCGGGTTCAGGGTATATAAAACCCTGGCACCAACTTTATTGAGGGGAATTTTCGCCCGGCGGTCTGCCACCTCTTGCTGCAGCTCCTCCTCCAACCACTGGAGCGTCCCTATAAGCTCTTCCTCCGTGATGGCCATATTGTTGCCGGTGGTTACCGCCTTGTCTACTGTCGATTGCAAGCCCCCGGGCACCTGGTCTAACTCTGCCAGAATCTTACGTGCCTCTCGTATCAGAAAGCCGATGTCCAGCCCCACCGAGCAGTTAATAGCACAGCGCCCGCACATACTGCACTCGCCAAATACCGCATCGGTAAGCTCCTTGATGGAGAGTTCCTCCACCCCTTTGGCACCCACCCAGAAGGGGATACGCCTCCCCAGCCAAGTATGATACCGGCGGAAAAGGCTCGATAACCGGTCGGTTCTGAAAGCGGGGATAAACCGGTTGCTGTTCTCCGCCAGGTAGTAATGGCAAGAATCGCTGCACAGTCCGCAGTGCACACAGGAATTAACTAAGATGGCTAACCTTCGGGTGATCCTCTTTCTGAGACGCTCGAGCGTCAGCCGTTGATTCGCAAGCGCTTCCATAAAGCGGGCTACCTCCCCTCGGTCCTCTTTGCCCCCCAAAGCGATAATACTCCACGCCTGCCAAAAAAGCTTCCCCAGACCGCCCGGGCATACAAACAGAAAAGCGCATGACGCAGCTTGCCCAGTGGCAGGTATAAAAAGAAGATGACCGCAATAAAGTAAAAATAGGGGGGAAATTCACCCTCCCTCAGGCTGATCCAACTGACCAATAAAAAAGCTTCTACTAAGGCGTTGGAAAAATAGTCATCGGGATAGCTCAAGGAACGAAGATGAGGAGTAAATATCCTCTTGAGTAGAAGACCGAAACCGCAGAGCAATCCAGACCACAATCCCAGTGAACCCCATAACTTAAGAGAAGCGGGAACGGACTTCAGCCAGAAAGAGAGAAAAAAGAGAAACAGCGCAAAAAAGGTGCTCAAATGAAAGACCACCCCCGCCAGGTAGCTCACCAGGTGCCTGGTAGAGCTCTCCTTGCTCCAGGGTAGTAAGGCTTTGGTAAAGGCATATACAATTCCTTCCCACCACCTTCCCCGAGGGGTGGCGAGGTCCCTCTGATGGGGTAGATGTCGCACCTGAAGGAGCATATACAGGAGGGCGATGATGCAGAACAGGAGTGCTCCCAGCGATAGAGCCTGGCTCAAGGGCAGCATCACTGTTCACCATCTATACGCAGCCATCCGGCTTGGGAAGCCCTGCCAGCTTGCAGGCGCCTCGTGCTGGACCGCTGGTGAATAGCTGATAAATATATCTCAGGGGAAACCCGGTTTCTTTACACAGCAACCTGACCATAGGGGCGATGTCGTGGTCAAGATAATATTGTCGGATATAATTGATCACTTTCCAGTGGTCCTCGGTTAACTCATCAATCCCTTCCGCCTCGGCTAACATCTTCGCCAGCTCCTCGGACCAATCTTCGGGTCTGAGTAAAAAACCCTCTTCATTCACCTCGACCTTTTTCCCCTCAAACTCCATGAAAGGCATCTTTCTCCTCTTTTTGAAAAATCAAACTCAATGGTGCATAAGCTCTTCAATCAACATCTCTGGCTAAAAGCACCTATCCCGTGCTTTAAAGAGAACACATTTTAGCATAATAAGCATAGAGTTTCAACTCAAGCCCTCACATTCAGATTGTTTATGGTAGGGGAAAACCTCTTTTTCAAATTAGATTCTTGAATTTAAGCTATTAACGGTGCTTTAGCGGATATTTTTTGGCTTGCGGTAAAGGATCAAAAGATTGAATGAGGTGGAACTTCTCATTCCCGGGAAGGATAAGATTTTAAAAAGGGCTGTATAAAAAATGGAGGCGGCGACCGGAGTCGAACCGGTGTATAAAGGTTTTGCAGACCTCTGCCTTACCACTTGGCTACGCCGCCACCAATGGAGCGGGAAACGGGATTCGAACCCGCGACTTCAACCTTGGCAAGGTTGCACTCTACCACTGAGTTACTCCCGCTCTTTCTGGGAAAATATAACAAAATAAGGCTCCTTTGTCAATCCCTAATTTCATATTGAGTTCCCGCTAATCCCTCTGTCCATAAGCTGAAAAGCGTCTTTTATCAGAGTGACCCGTCCTTCGTCCTGGACACTCAGGTCAATGCTCACCACATCGTAGCGGCAATCGACTCCTTGCAGCTTATGGTGATAAAGATAATGCTGGGAGATTTTTCTAATGCGCTGTTGCTTACGCCAGTTTACCGATTCCTCGGGCAGACCGAACTCTGATGAGCGTCTGGTCTTTACCTCCACAAAAACCAGAACCTTCCGGTCATAGGCGATAATGTCAATCTCTCCATGGGGAGACCGGTAGCCGCGCTCCACAATCTTATATTTATTCTTTTTAAGGAAGCGGCAGGCTGCCTCCTCCCCTTTTTTACCAAGCTGGGAGCGGTCTTTGGAGCCCCTTAGAAGACTCAACCTTCGGGTAAGAAGCCGTCCAAACCTCATATCTATAAACTAAGCTTAGGTAGCTTTTTTTGATTATTAATATCGCTTGCGTATAAGAAAAATCCCTGATAAGTCCTTTTATTTCCAGGAAGAACTCTGAGGGGCTATGGCTCCCTTCTCCACCTTACCCCATCTTTGGTATCTTCCAGAATTATCCCCATCCGGCGTAGCTTCTCTCTGATGAGGTCGGCTTTATGATATTCCTTCCTCTGGCGGGCTGACTCCCTCTCGGCAATGAGCTTTCTTATGGTCTCATCGAGGGATTCCTCTTCCACCGGGGGCAAAATCCCGGTAATCCGGTCAAATTTGTCCAGCACCTGCGTCACCTCGCTCATATTTTTCTCCCCGATTTCCCCATGCTCGAGCGAGATATTGACCTCTTTCACCAGCTGATGGAGAGATGCCAGGGCGGGCGAAATATTGAGGTCATTATCCAGAGCTCGCTCCATACCCGCTGTTGCCTCTTTGATTGCCTTTCCCAAGGTCTGATTGTAGCCTTCAATGGTCTTGCTCTGTTGGAGTCTGAGGAGGAAATCGCCGAGATTCTTCAGGGAGTGGGTAGCCTGGGTCAACCCTTCTCTGGTGAAGTTAAGCTGTCGACGGTAGTGGGTGGACAGCAGGAGATAGCGGATAGCCATAGGTTCGTATCCTTCTTCCAGCAGGTCACGCAGGGTATAATAATTCCCTTTGGATTTGGACATCTTCTCCCCTTCGACAATCAGGTGTCGGCAGTGGAGCCAATAGCGCACAAACTGCCGACCGGTAGCTGCCTCACTCTGGGCGATCTCGTTCTCGTGATGGGGAAAGATGAGGTCGACACCCCCGGTATGAATGTCGAAGCTCTCCCCCAGATAGTGCATGCTCATAGCAGAGCATTCAATATGCCACCCCGGTCGCCCCGGTCCCAACTCTGTCTCCCAAAAGGGCTCGCCCTCTTTCTTCC
>JAOUOQ010000020.1 GCA_029880275.1 Candidatus Aminicenantota bacterium
GACTATGCCAAAAAGATAATCTGGAGGATAGTGCTTGTTTTTGCCATCGTCGGGCTCTCCCTCTTCCTGATATACCCGCCCAGGGATAAGATAAAACTGGGACTCGACCTTAAAGGAGGGAGTCATCTCGTCCTCCAGGTCAATACCGACGATGCCCTGGAGAACGAGGTGGACCAAGCCCGCGAGTGGTTGGTAGACTCTCTCATCGACGAGTCAATACCCTTTACCGAGGTGATGAAAAAAGAGGACCGCACCCTGGAAATCATCGCCGAGGCGCCCCAGGAAGAGCCGATAAAAGAGGTGCTGAAAGACAGAATGCCCTCCTGGGACTACACCCTTTACCGGCAGAGACCAAACCGCTGGGTTCTCAGCCTCAAAGAATCCGCCATCAGGAATATTGAGGAGCAGACCGTGCGACAGGCTTTGAATACACTGCGCAATCGGGTGGATGAATTCGGAGTGGAAGAGCCTACCATCCAGCGGCAAGGTCTGGCGGGCAATCGCATCGTCCTCGAACTCCCCGGTCTGGACGACCCCGAAAGGGTCAAGGAGAAAATCAAAACCGTAGCTCAACTGGAATGGAAAGAGGTGGTCTCCGGTCCTTACCCTTCCCGAGAGGAAGCCTTGAAACAGCTTCAGAGCACCTTACCCGATGGTACCGAGCTACTCTCCGTGGTGGGACAAAACCAGTTTGGCGAAGGGACCACCCCTTACATTCTGGTGAGAAAGGCAGCAGTGGTCACTGGCAGAGACCTTAAAAATGCCTATCGAAGCAATGACGAGAACAACCTCCCGGCAGTCTCCTTCTCTCTCAATGCCGAAGGGTCGCGCATATTTAGCCGTTACACTGCCGAGCATATTGGTGATTTATTAGCTATTGTTCTGGATGATAAGGTGCACTCATATCCAGTAATCCGCACTCGCATACCCGGCGATGGGCAGATAACCGGCAGCTTCACTGTTCAGGAAGCCGAAGACTTAGCTCTGCTGCTTAGGTCGGGCGCTCTGCCGGCTTCCATGACCTATCTTGAAGAGCGGAGCGTAGGTCCCTCGCTTGGCAGGGACTCCATCAGACTGGGCGTCTATGCGGCGGTCATCGGTCTGCTTCTGGTCATCGCTTTTATGATAGCCTATTATAAAAAAGCAGGAATTAATGCCGTGGTGGCTTTATTTCTCAACATAGTTATTGTCCTGGGAATATTAGCTTACTTCAGGGCAACCCTGACCCTGCCGGGAATTGCCGGTCTCATCCTGACCATAGGGATGGCAGTGGATGCCAATGTGCTGATATTTGAGCGTATTCGGGAAGAGCTGCGAGAGGGGAAGAGTGTGAGGACTTCGGTAAGCTCGGGGTTCCGCAAGGCGTGGCGCACCATTCTGGATTCCAACCTCACCACCCTCATTGCCGCTCTTTTCCTCTTCGAATTTGGCACCGGTCCGGTGAAGGGTTTTGCCGTCACCCTGAGTGTGGGGGTGCTGGCGAGCATGTTCACCGCAGTCTTCGTCTCCAGAACTATCTTTGAGGCGGTCATCTTCCGCCGCGGTCCGCGGGTAGAAAAGCTGAGCATATAAGCTATGAGATTATTTCGTGATACCAATATAGACTTCCTGGGCAAGAGGTATATCTTTCTCGGACTGTCAGGGCTGTTGATCCTCACCGGTATAATATTCATAATTATGAAAGGGGGGCTTAACTTCGGAATCGATTTTGCCGGGGGTGCTATGATTCGTCTTATCTTTCAGAGCGCACCTCAAATCGATAATATCAGGAGGGAGCTGTCTAACTTAAAGCTGGGTGATACCGAAATCCAGACCTTCGGGCTGGAAAGAAAAGAAGTGTTAATCAGAGTAGAAAGGCTTATCCCCAGAGGTGGAAGCACAGATGCTGCATCGGAAGAATCGGAAAAAACGCTGGAAGAGCTGGCTTCGGAGACGGTCATCAACTCCCTACGCAGCACAACCGGACAAGACGCGCTGAAAAGAGGGCTTATCGACCTTAACAATGCCGGTAGAGAGGTAATACAAAAGGTTCTGGAAGAGGTGGTCGCTTCATCTTCCTCCCCGCAGGAGATGGCTCAGCAAATCATTGAGTTGCGAGATGAAAACAAGGGCTTGCTAAGCAGCTTCGAACAACTCTCCTCTATTCCCGGAATGAGCCAGGAAGTAATGAAGACCCTGAAGGAGAAATCCTTTCTGGGAATCTTCCATATCGCTCAGGTGGAGACAGTGGGACCCAAGGTGGGAGCTGACCTCCGCCGAAAGGCATTGGCAGCTATCATCTTTGCTCTTATAGGTACTCTTCTATACATCACCTTCCGCTTCAGATTCCGTTTCGCCGTGGCAGCCATCATGGCGCTGGTGCACGATGTCATTGTCACCACCTCCTTTTTCGCCATATCAGGAAGAGAGTTCAACCTTCCCATAGTCGCTGCCCTGCTCACTATTGTCGGTTATTCCTTGAACGATACCATTGTAATTTTCGATAGAGTAAGAGATAACCTGAAGTTCATGAGAAGAGACCCCCTGGAAAAGATCATCAACAAGAGCATCAATCAGACCCTTAGCCGCACCATATTGACCTCAGGTACCACCATGATTGTCGTCTTGTGTCTTTATTTCCTCGGAGGAACCGTCATCAATAGTTTCGCCTATGTGATGATGGTAGGGATTATCACTGGAACTTACTCCACCGTATATATAGCCGGTGCCATACTGGTCATCTGGCAGAAGCTCTCCCCGGCAAAAGCCAAACGATAACCCTTTTGAGTAATAATAAATACAATCTGCTAATTTTCTTTGCAAAGTGGTAGTTAAAATAATCGGCTATATTTTCTTCTACCTTTTTCTGTTGGGTGGACTGGTATCCATCATCTTCGCCCTGCCGGGCACAGCTATTATCGCCGGAATAGCCTTTATCTATGCCCTTCTGACCCATTTTGATAAACTCGGTCTGAACCCTCTGCTTATCGTAGCGCTTATAGCTGTGGTAGCCGAGTTGCTGGAGTTTTTTGCCGGGGCAATCGGAGCATCTAAGTTTGGGGCTACTCGCTTAGGGATGCTCGGAGCAGTACTTGGTGGAATATCGGGTGCCATCCTGCTGGCTCCCCTCTTCTTTGGATTGGGAGCCCTGCTGGGAGCTGTCGTCGGCGCCTTTAGCGGGGCTTTCTTGCTGGAATACTTCTCGGGTAAGAAGCCCCTTGCAGCTCTGCAGGCAGGGGTGGGCTCTATGCTGGGGAGGGTGGCTGCAATAGTGATAAAGTCCCTGCTGGGGGTCATCCAGATTGGCATCATCACCTACTCCCTTATTGCCTGAGCCGGGAACATCCCTAAAAACACGAAGTTGGGGCTTCGTTCCCTCCATTATCTGCTTTCATAACCTCAGCTTTTAGATTGACTTTTATTGTATTTGATGGTATAAAAAATAAAAAGGTATGATGATGTTATCCTGGGGATTGAGTATATGTATGTTGATGCAGCAGCCCCTTGCTTTCAGGGGGAGCGTGGTAGATTTGATAAAAACTGCCAGTCCCCTAGTGAAAGGGGTGCTTCTTATTTTGTTATTTTTCTCCATTGTCTCCTGGACAATCATGGCAGATAAATACCGGCTCATCAAAAGAGCCAAGCGTCAGAGCAGGGATTTCTTGCGGATTTTTCGCAAAAGCGGGAAATTCTCGGAGGTAAATGCCGTCTGTCAGAACCTCAAACACAGCCCCCTGGTGGGCCTGTTCTTAGCCGCCTTTAACGAGCTGAACTACCAGCTCAGAACAAGCTATCTGAAAGTAAATCCCGAGAGAGTAGAATCATCGGTGAAACCGAAGAAGATGTCGGTCTATAATCTGGACAGCATCAATCGCGCTCTGCAGCGAGCCTCCATGGTAGAGGTGAACAAGTTAGAACGCAGCCTCAATTTTTTAGCCACTACCGCCAGCGTCTCCCCCTTCATAGGACTCTTCGGTACCGTCATGGGCATCGTCAGCGCCTTTCAGGCCATCGGGCTCAGAGGGACTGCCAACCTGGCTATGGTTGCCCCGGGAATATCGGAGGCTCTGGTGGCTACCGCCGGGGGATTGCTGGCCGCCATACCTGCGGTCATCGGCTACAACCACTTCCTCAATAAGATAAAAATCCTGGCATCGGAGATGGACGATTTCTCCTCCGAATTTATCAGTATAACCGAGAGAAACTTTACCTGAGACCACCATGGAACTTCACGAAAAAGAGAGAAGAACAACCGGCTCCTTGAGTCAGATGAATGTGATACCGCTGGTAGATGTGGTGCTGGTGCTATTGATTATCTTTATGATCACCGCCCCTTTTATGTATCATGGGATAGATGTGAACTTGCCTGAAACCGTCTCGGGAAAGGATACCTCTGCCAGGCGGTTCGTCATCAGCATTAGAGCAGACCGACGCATCTATATAAATAAGGACCCGGTCCATATAAACCTGCTGGACGACCGTCTGTCCAAAATAGCTCTGCTGGGCCCCAACTTGCCGGTATTCCTGCGGGCAGATAAGGATGTCCCCTATGGATTTGTGCTCCTCATAATGGACAAGGTGAGGGGGGCAGGGATCGAACAGGTTATGATGGTCACCACCCCCTTGCCTGAAACTGCCGAGGGAAGATAGCTCTATGGAGATAAATCAGCTTCTCGAAAAGAGAAAACAGCAGCAAAGCAGCTCGCTGCCTATGTTCGTTCTGTCCCTTATTCTCCATGGGGTTATCATCATCTCCATTGCGCTGCTGCCTTCGTTTTCTTCGCCCCGCTACTCCTTTCCCAAATTTATAAGCGCCAATCTGGTTGATTTCCCCTCTCTGCCTGGCGAAGGTGGAGGAGGCGCCGGAGGCGGAGGAGGAGAAGGGGGTCTGCCCCAGGGGGAGCCATCAGGCGGGGAGTCCCAAGTGGAAGCCTCCCCTCCCGAGGTAAAGGAGGAGAAGAAACCGGAGCTCACCTTTTCCCATAAAGATGCAGAGGCGCCCGCACCCAAACCGGAAGCAGAGCCCGAGAAGCAAGCCCCCAAGCCGGCTCGCCAGACCCAGCCTAAGGATATAACCACCACCCAGAAGAGCAGCAGAACGGGAGTAACAGGGGGAGGCAATGTAGGGGCTATCGGCGGTCGCATCGGAGGGGGCTCAGGCCTCGGTGGTGGTGGCGGTGGCGGTGGTGATCTGGGAGACCTGGATTTCATCAGCCTGGAGTTAGCCTGGTATCAGGCCAACCTCACTAATATCCTGCAGGGCAACTGGTCCACCTCGGTAGCCAGCCCAGCTGCCGAGGGGCAGGTCGTGGTGGTGAACTTCACCATCTTGAAGGATGGCACCATAACCAATGTAGAGATTGTCCAAGGGACGGGAAATTTTGCCCTCGACCAAGCAGTTCTGCGGGCGGTGCTGCGTTCCAGCCCGCTTCCACCATTACCCTGGGAGATAAAGAAAGACAGACTTATAGCTCAGTATGAATTCGTCTATTAAAGAAATTCGCCAGAAGGAAGCAAGATGAGGATGAAACCCGTGTTCATAGCTGCTTTCGCTGTATTCTGCTGGACTACCCTTTTTTACCCTCAGCAGCAGATTCCCGATATTCGAGGGAAAATATACGGCAAAGGTGGGGTGAGAATCAATATTGCCCTTCCCGATTTCCGTCCTAAAGAGAGTTCAGAAACCACTATCTCGGCTGCCCAGAAGTTCCACCAGGTTCTTTGGGATGACCTGCAATTCTGCGGCATCTTTCAGATGGTTCAGAGAGAGTATTATAGCCTTATCTCTCCCATTGACGAAAACAGGATAAACTTTGAGGATTGGGCCTCCATAGGGTCCGAAGCACTGCTAGTGGGGAATGTCAGCTGTCAGGAGGATACGCTAATAGTGGAGGGAAGGCTCTTCGATGTAAAAACCGGTCAGCAGATGATAGGAAAGAGATATCGCTCCGAGGCCGACCAGCACCGTCTTATAGCTCACACTCTGGCTGACGAAATAGTCCGCACTTATACCGGTCAGAAGGGAGTTGCCACCACCCAGATTGTTTTTGTCTCCGACAGGGAGGAGTCGAAAGAAGTATACCTCATGGATTACGACGGAGACAGCCAGCGCCGTATCACCTACTTTCAGTCGATAAACCTCTTCCCGGCTATCTCTCCCGATGGGGAGGCGATAGCCTTTACTTCTTACCTGGAAGAGAATCCGGACCTCTATCTTTTGCGTCGTCATGGAGGGAATATAGTCCGGCTGATGGCTGATCTGGGAATGAGCACCACCCCCGACTGGTCCCCTGACGGGAAAAAGCTTCTGTTCACCTCCAGCCGCGACGGAAATGCCGAAATCTACATGGTAAAAGCCGATGGGAGCGATGTGGCTCGCCTCACCCGCAACCACTCAATCGACACCTCACCCTGCTGGTCGCCTACCGGCAGGCAGATAGCCTTCACCTCCGACCGAAGCGGCACTCCCCAAATCTACATCATGGATGCGGAGGGGACCAACATAACCCGACTGACCCGGCAGGGCAACTACAACGATACTGCGTCCTGGTCTCCTAACGGCCTGGAGATTGCCTATGCCTCCCGCGTGGGTGGCATCTTTGACATTTTCGTTATCAACCTCACGAACGAAGAGATAAGACGGTTGACCATTAACAGCGGCAGCAACGAGAGCCCCAGCTGGTCGCCTGACGGGCGCCACATCGTTTTCTGCTCCAATCGCAGTGGCAGCTACCAAATTTATACTATGGAGCCCGATGGCTCCAACCAGAAACGGCTGACCACCAGGGGTAACAATACCTCGCCCCGCTGGTCACGCTGGACAAAGTAGGGTCAAAAAATTAGGTAAAAACAAATAAAAGGATAAAGCTACACCAAAAGGAGGTTCCCATGACCTGGAAGAAAAAGGAATTTTCGATTTTAGTGAGCTTTTTGCTCATTCTGATGCTGGCTTTCTCTTTCTCCTGTGCCCGAAAGGCAAAACCGGTCAGAACCGTTGCCGAGGAGCCAGCTGAGGTCACCCCACCTGAGGAGGTAACCGAGGAGGTGAAGAAGCCAGCCACCGCCGAGGAGTGGGAAGCTGGCAAAGTGGAAAAGGCTGAACTCACAGTAAATGATTACAACGTTATGGGTGTGCTCAAGGACATCAACTTTGACTTTGACAAGTACAATATTAAACCGCAAGAGGCTAACGTCCTGGAGGAGAATGCCCGTTGGCTGCTGGGTAACCCGACAGTAAAGGTCCTTATTGAGGGGCATTGCGACGAGCGAGGCACCAACCAATACAATCTCGCCTTAGGAGAAAGAAGAGCTCAAGGCACCAAAGCCTACCTCATCGCCCTGGGGGTAAGCCCCGAGCGGTTCAAGACCATTAGCTATGGTGAGGAGATGCCCGTCGACCCCGATCACAGCGAGATCGCCTGGGCAAAAAACCGTAGAGCTCACTTCCTGATAATCTCAAAGTAAGCTCTACTCTGTAGAACCTATCTGAGAGGAGGTAAGCTATATTGCGAAAAAACACACTGTTTATCGCCCTCTTTCTCATCGCTATTCTTACCGGTGGATGCGCCAGCAACAAGGAACTCCTCCGTGTGCAGGACGACATCGACCAGATTAAAGCCCAGGTGTCAGAGTTGGAGCGGAAAGACGATGCCGTAGAAAGGGAGCTGGAGAGGCTCGATTACGAGTTAACCAAACAGATAGAGGCTATCAAGCGGAGCCAGGCGGATACTCTGGTCAAAATAGACACCCTGACCACCGAGTTCCAGATCCTCAGCGAGAAGCTCGACGACACCAACTTTCGTATCTCCTCTCTCTCGCAGCAGGTGGCTGGATTGCAGCTCAGCCGTCCCCCACTTCCCCAATATACAGAACAGCAGGCGGGACAACCTCCAGAGACCACCGAAGCTCCTCGGACCGCTGAGGAAACCCCCTCTACCCCCCAGTCCCTTTACAATACCGCCTATGCCGATTATCTAAGGGGGGATTACGACCTGGCTATAAACGGCTTCCAGGAATTTCTCCGACTCTTTGCCGATTCCGAGTTGGCTGATAACGCCCAGTACTGGATTGGGGAGTGCTATTACAGCCAGGGGAAGTTCATGCAGGCGGTGAAGGAATTTGACAAGGTAATTATTAACTTCCCTCAGGCGGATAAGCTTCCAGCCGCTCACCTGAAAAAAGCTCTTTCCTACTTTGAGCTGAATCAGATAGGTCAGGCGGTAATCCAGCTGCAGCAGCTTATTAAAGAATTCCCCACCTCCAACGAAGCCCGCATAGCACGCGAAAAATTAGAGAGCCTGGGGCTCAGCCCTCCGCCCCAGAGAGGTTAACCATAAAAAGAGACGGTGGGATAAATGGCGAGAAACTTTAACAGCGTTAATAAGGTAATACTGTTAGGCAGATTGGGAAAGGACCCCGAGCTGAAATACATCCCCAGTGGTGCTCCAGTGGCTAATTTCAGCATCGCTACCGATGAGGTATGGGTTGATAAAAACAACGAAAAGCAAAAACGCACCGAATGGCACCGGATTGTCGCCTGGGGAAAGCAGGCGGAGTTCTGTGGTGAGTATCTGTCAAAAGGGAGACTGCTCTATGTAGAGGGGAGGCTTCGCAGCCGCACCTGGGAGGACCGCAACGGTAATCAGAGAACAACCACTGAAGTTAATGCTACTGACATAGTGCTGCTTGGTCGTCGCCCTGAGGAAGCCCCTGAAGAAGCCCAACCGGAAACCTCCGAAGAGGAAGAGATTACAGACGAGGACATCCCTTTCTAAATCCTTGCGCCAGCGAATTGAAGCACATTCACTCATTTAACATGAGGTCCTTATTCTTAAAAGGAGACGATTCCTCTTCCCCGCAGGTAACAAATGGGAAGGAGCAATAGTGGGAAGGAAGGTTCAATTTGCCTTGTTCTTCTGCTTCAATAAATTCAACAAACGCAGCGCATACAATACCTGCAATGCCAGAAGGGAGTTCTCCCTCCCCATTAAGGATATAATTTCCTCTAAATTCCTATTTCCGTCGATCTTGGTAACTATAAGGTCGACTATCTCATTGTAAGAGAGGAGCCTATAGCCTGTTAAAAAATTATCGTTCAGCTCAAATACCACCGAAGGGGAGCCCAACTGCCTTTCAAACCATTCTCTATCCTTAATCTGGAAAATCCCATTGAATATCAGCTGCATTGCATTAAGGGGGAGCTTGGGCAGTCTTTTGGGGAGCCTTCCTCGGTATATCCAGTAGAAGCCCTCCTTCCACTGAAAAGTGCTGAGGAGGACTGTTGCAATCTGCCGCTTGGCTCCTAACAGGAGCTCAGTTTTTTCAATATAGCCGAGCCTCAGCAACACATTCGCTAAAGTGTTGCTATTGTCAACCATCTTCTGAGCTGCCTTGAGCTGCTTCTTCGTCAGCTTCCCCTGGTGTATGAGAAGCTCTCCCAGGCGAAACCTCTCCTCATTTGAATGAGCAAAAATTATCCTCCCGTCCTGAAAATAGATAGCTTTCTTGACCCTGTTCTGGGCTAATACCAGCTCCCCGGTGAACCTTTTCTCTATAAGATAAAGGAGTAGATGGGGAAAAAGATAATTGTCAAACTGACCCTTTCCACAAAGCTCTGGCATTGCAGTCTCATCCATCACCGAGGGGGAGGGAACTCCAATATAGATTTTCCTTCCCCGAAAAGTGAGACTTAATCTTTTCTGTTGGAGAAAAAATTATTCCTTATGAATTCCAAAGGCAAGTAGAAAAAACCCGAGCAGAGTATAAGCCGGATTCTGTTCCCCTGTGAGGGGTGATGGTCATTTGTCTATAGATGTTAATTGCTCAACACCTTTTGCGACCTACCCGGAAACATCGTGCGGGCCACACTATAGCGTTTCCCTATTTGGTCTTGCTCCGTGTGGGGTTTACCATGCCTCCAACATCACTGCTGAAGCGGTGAGCTCTTACCTCGCCTTTTCACCCTTACCCTGAGAATAATCTCAGGGCGGTATATTTTCTGTGGCACTTTCCTTGGGGTCACCCCCACTGGGCATTACCCAGCACACTGCCCTACGGAGTCCGGACTTTCCTCTGATGCCTCAGGGGCCTCAGCGACCATCTGCTCTACTCGGGCTCATTTATAATTATAAATCAATTTTCCCTGGTTGGCAAGAGGAAGTCGATTTATATTCTCCACCCTCCTCTCTACACTTAGCTTTCCGGTTCCGGTCGAGCCTTACCCTGCGAGGGAAGCAGACCGTAGTGTTTCATCTTCTTATAAAGATTGCTACGGGGGGTGCCTATTTTTCTGGCTGTTTGGAGAATGTTCCAGTTGTTCTCCCTGAGCTTGGCCAGCAAAAATTCACGCTCGGAAGTGCCTTTAAATTCTTTAAGGGTGTTATACTCTTCAAAACTGCGTGGTGAGAGCTCAGCTCCCTGCAGCATATTTTCAGGAAGCTCTTCCACACCTATCACCTCACCCGGAGACATGATGATCAATCTCTCTATGGTATTCTGCAACTCCCTGACATTACCGGGCCAGTTGTATTCTATCAAGAGTTCCATCAACTCATCAGCAAACTTTTTCTCCTTGAAGTTATTGCTCCGACAGTAAGTCTTGATGAAGTATTTAACCAGCAGGGGAATGTCCTCCTTCCGCTCCCTCAGCGGTGGGACATATATCGGTATCACATTAAGCCGGAAGTAAAGATCCTGGCGGAATAATCTCTTCTGAATTCGCTCCTCCAGATTCTGATTTGTGGCGGCGAGCACCCGCACATTCACTTTTATGGTCTTGGTAGAGCCTATTCGTTCCACCTCCCCTTCCTGGAGCACCCGCAGAACCTTCGACTGGGTCTTCAAGCTCATATCAGCCACCTCGTCCAGAAATATGGTTCCCCCATCCGCCTGCTCAAATTTTCCGATTTTCTTCTCAGTAGCTCCGGTAAAGGAGCCTTTCTCGTGCCCGAAGAGCTCGCTTTCAATTAACTCATCGGGGATTGCCGCGCAGTTGACCTGAACAAAGGAGGTCTGGTTTTGCCCACTAATGCGGTGAATCGCCCTGGCAATGAGTTCCTTACCAGTGCCGCTCTCCCCGGTTATCAACACGGTGGCATTAGTGGGTGCCACCTTCCGGATGGTGTCCCATATCTCCTTCATGGCGGAGCTTTCGCCCACCATCTCATAGCGCTGCTCAAATCTGGATTTGAGAGCAAGGTTTTCCTCTTGCAGCCTTTTCTGCTCCAGGGCATTTTTTATCACCAGCAGGATTCTTTCACGCTCCAGAGGCTTTTCGATGAAGTTGAACGCTCCCAGCTTGGTGGCTTCTACCGCCGTGCTGATAGTCCCATGACCGGAGATAACCACCACTATAGGGGGAGTCGCCAGCTTCTCCTTCAACTCCTTGAGAACCTCCAGCCCATCCATCTTGGGCATCTTTATATCAAGCAGCATAAGGTCGGGCTTATGGAGTTGGATCAGGGTCAGCCCCTTCTTCCCCTCGTCAGCCAGCAGCACCTCATATCCTTCGTATTCAAGGATCATCCGGAGGGAGTCTCTTATCCCCTCCTCGTCATCTACTACCAGTATTTTCCCTTTTGTCATTTTGCCAAAAAAGAAGGGGGCATTACACTCCCTTCGCTAATATATACTTTTTTATTAGCCCTCGCTTCCTGTTATCCCACTCTGACAGCGACATATCTGGAGGTCACGTTCCCAAAGGCATCCACCGAACTGATGTAGAAGAGCACCACATCTCCTTTACTCAAAGCATCCCTCAATAAGCGGCGATATTGGCTGACATTCTCCACAGCAACCTGATTGATCTCCCTGATGACATCACCACGGCTTATACCGGCATCAGCGGCCGGGCTCAGGGGCTGCACCTGAGTCACCAGCACTCCTTTCATATCTTCGGTGTATCCGTAGCGACGGGCTAAGCTGGAGGTCAGATTCTCTACTGAGATCCCTATCTTCCCCTCGATCTCCTCTCCTTCTTCCCTTTCAGCTTCAGCTTCTTGCAGTTCGGGACGCTCGGTTATAGTGGCTGTCAGCTCTTGTACCTTGCCCTGGCGGATGATCTTAATCTTGACCTTCTTCCCTGGAGAGGTCTCCGCTACAATGTTATAGAGGGCGTTGCGGGAATCGACCTTTTTGCCATCGAACTCCGTAATGACATCTCCCTTCTGCAGGCCAGCTTCGGCAGCCGGAGTCCCTTCCTGTACATCACCAACCAGAGTTCCCTCAGTTGATGGAAGCTTCATCATCTCTGCCAGCTCAGGGGTGAGCTCCTGAGGGGTGATACCCAGATAGCCGTAGGTAACCTTTCCCTTCATTAAATCGGGTAGAATTTTCTTGGCCATGTTTATGGGAATGGCAAAGCCGAGGTTCTCCCTCATGGCTACAATCAGGGTGTTAATCCCAATAACCTCACCTTTTAAATTGATGAGAGGTCCACCGCTGTTGCCTTCATTGATAGCCGCATCAGTCTGCAGGTAGTTGAAAAAAGCTACATTCTCTGCCCCCAGAGTCCTCCCCTTGGCGCTTATCACCCCTACGGTCGCTGTATGGTCCAGTGCCACCGGGTTGCCAATAGCCATAACCCATTCGCCTACACGCACCTTATCCGAATCTCCGAGAATAGCCACCGAGAGGTCTCTTTCAGCATCTATCTTGATGAGCGCTATGTCCCGCAGCTGGTCGCTGCCAATGAGCTTAGCCTTGAATTCCTTGTCATCGGAGAGCTTGACCTTAATCTGGTCGGCATTTCTCACTACATGATGATTAGTCAGAATGTAGCCGTCTTTGCTGATAACAATGCCGGAACCTGCTACCTTTCGGGCGATATCCTCTCCCGGTCTCTGCCTGAAAAAGTCTGGGCCAAAAAAGAATTCCTCCAGAGGGGTGGGGCTTCGGCCCAAAGACTCACCCTTAACCACCATCACACTGGTGATGTTGACCACTGTGGGATTGACCTTGTCAACTATATCGGCGAAGTTCAGAGGGGGATGCTCTTCCGTCCCCTCTTGATACGCGGGAACCTCCTCTTCTCTCTCCTTGAGAGCAAAGGAGGGGGGTGTCATCTCAAAGGAGCCGGCAATAATCATGCCGATTAAAAGAGAAACTGTCGCCACCAGCGATGCTAACAAATAGAATCTCCCTTTCGTCATTTTATGTTGCCCTCCTGTAAAGGTTTGATTATATTTTTCTGTTTAAAAAGTGCATTGGGAGTCATTATATTCCCTACCACTTGCTTTTATAAATAAATGATGACTTTACTATATTTATACTATAACTTAGATTTAATGTCAACAAAGAACAACCTCATGCTAAATTCAATAAATCTACTTTAATAGTCATTTTTATACAAAAAGATTGCCGTAAGATAAATTACACCTTCCCTCTGGATGTTAAAAAACTAAAGATGGGCGGAGTCATATCATGAGTTTGATGGAGTTTGCTCCGCCCCTAATTTATTCTCAGTACATACCTCCGGGGGGCATCCCGGGGGTAGGCATCTCCTTCCCCTTTTCCGGTATCTCGGAGACCAGAGCTTCGGTGGTGAGCATCAGGGCGGCGATGCTGGATGCGTTGATCAGGGCTAATCTTACCACCTTGGTGGGGTCCACAATCCCCGCCTTGAACATATCGGCGTACTCCTCCTTCTGAGCGTCAAACCCCGTATCGTGCTCCATCTCCTTGACCTTCTCCACCACCACCGAACCCTCATGCCCGGCGTTGTTGACAATCTGACGGATGGGCTCCTCCAACGCTCGCCTGATTATCCCCGCTCCCACCTTCTCATCCCCCTCCAGCTTCAGCTTATCCAGCACAGCAATGGCCCGCAGCAGGGCTACCCCACCACCGGGCACTATCCCCTCTTCCACCGCCGCCTTGGTGGCATTGAGCGCATCCTCTACCCGGGCTTTCTTCTCCTTCATCTCGGTCTCAGTGGCTGCTCCCACCTTGACCACCGCTACCCCACCTACCAGCTTGGCCAGCCGCTCCTGCAGCTTCTCCCGGTCGTAATCGGAGGTGCTCTCCTCTATCTCCGTTCGGATCTGCTTGACCCGACCTTCAATGGCTTCCGTACTTCCCGCTCCTTCCATGATGGTGGTCTTCTCCTTGTCAATGACCACCTTCTTAGCCTGTCCCAGGTCCTCCAGCTTGATGCTCTCCAGCTTGATGCCCAGGTCCTCGGTCAGCACCTTCCCGCCAGTGAGAATCCCAATATCCTGCAGCATGGCCTTCCGCCGGTCGCCAAAGCCGGGGGCCTTGACCGCAGCACAGCTCAGAGTCCCCCGCAGCTTGTTCACCACCAGCGTGGCTAACGCCTCGCCCTCCACCTCCTCGGAGATGATGAGCAGCGGCTTGCCACCACGGGCTATCTGCTCCAGAACGGGCAGCAGGTCCTTCATGGAGCTGATCTTCTTCTCATGCAGCAGCAGGGAGCAGTCCTCCAGCACCACCTCCATCCGCTCGGCATCGGTCACAAAGTAGGGGGACAGATACCCCCGGTCAAACTGCATCCCCTCCACTACCTCCAGGGTGGTCTCAATGCCCTTGGCTTCCTCCACGGTGACCACCCCGTCCTTGCCTACTTTCTCCATGGCCTCGGCAATGATCTTGCCGATGGTCTCGTCGTTGTTGGCAGAGACCGTGGCCACCTGGGCAATGGACTCACCCTTCACCGGTCGGCTCATCCGCTTCAGCTCCTCTATCACACTGTCCACCGCCTTCTCCACACCTCGCTTGAGGTCCATGGGGTTGCTGCCCGCGGCTACATTCTTATAACCATCCCGAAAGATGGACAGCGCCAGCAGGGTGGCCGTGGTGGTCCCATCACCGGCAGTGTCCGAGGTCTTGCTGGCTACCTCACGCACCATCTGCGCTCCCATGTTCTCCAGCGGGTCCTCCAGCTCAATCTCCCTGGCCACCGTCACCCCGTCCTTGGTGATGACCGGGGCGCCAAACTTCTTCTCCAATATCACATTCCTCCCCTTGGGTCCCAGGGTCACTCGCACCGCCTTGGCCAGCTTCTCCACCCCCTCCAGCACAGAGCGGCGGGCATCTTCACCATAGGTTATGTTCTTGGCCATAGCTTAATACCTCCTTACTTCGCTATAATCCCTAATATCTCCTCCTCACGCACCACCACATGCTCCACCCCTTCTATCTCCACCTCATTGCCCGCATACTTGCCTACCAGCACCCGGTCGCCTACCTTCACCCTCAGGGGACGCAGGGTGCCATCCTCCAGCAGCCGCCCCTCTCCTACCGCTACTACCTCTCCCTCCATCGGCTTCTCACGGGCAGTGTCGGGAATGATGATGCCTCCCTTTACCTCCTCGGCAGGCTCGTACCGCTTGACTAATACCCTGTCGTATAAAGGCTTTACCTTCATACCAGCTTCACCTCCTTACAGAAAGTTTTCCCATCAGACATTAGCACTCTCTATTGAAGAGTGCTGATAATAGCATACCCCTCCACCCCTTGTCAAGAGGGAAAATGATATTTTATTTGCCTTTCTGGTGAGCTATGCTATAATTTTTTTGTGGATAAGCGTACAAGGCGAACAAAAGAATTATGGGAAAAAGTAAGGAGGCTCATATGCCTCCCCTTTAATTGGAGGCTCTTCTTAGCCGTCATCCTTGGAACAGCTATCTTAGGAATACTGACCGG
>JAOUOQ010000021.1 GCA_029880275.1 Candidatus Aminicenantota bacterium
GCTGACAAACGACACGCCGAGTCTGAGCATTCGAGGGTCTTCAGGATTGCTAAAGCCTACTTCCATCAGGTTGTCAAGTCCATTTTGAATGCGTTTGAATACACCCTTTTTATTACAGAGAAAATCCTGCACCTCTGGATTCAGAGAATCGAGCTTGCCCATCACCGAGGCATTGTGGTCATAGAGGAAGCTGGCCAGGTCTTTAGTCATGGTTATGGTGTTGGTGAAAATCATGGGTATGATGCCCCGCGAGCTAATGAAGCTGATGAGGTCGCGAAACCTGGGATGGATGGTGGGCTCACCACCCCCGATTACCACCACGGAATGCAAACCCAGGTCGTGGGCTTGCCTGACCACCTCGGTCAAGGCTTCATAGCTCTGGACACTTTTGCTATCGGATGAGCTATCGGCATAGCAGTATCTGCATCGCAGATTACATGTAATGTTAGTCTCCAGGCGAATAGCAAGCAGTCGGTTCTCGTCTCTTGCCTTGTAGGCATCTTCCGGGAAGTAGGTGTAGCCAACCAAAATGGGTGGCGGCTTATAATTCTCTTGAGCATTCCGCTTCTTGGAGGGCTGGGTTTTTGGACCATTTTTATCGGGATTCATGGTATTAAAATTTCCTCTCAGAATATCTTAGGGTATTGACCCAAATTTCAAGAAGCTAATTTTTCACTTTAATGATAGTGCCTGTATTAATTAATTATTTTCATCAGTCTCTTGACCAGATTTCACCGTAGCTGTCTGCTTTTCTCCTCATCTCTGAAATTCGCTCTTTGCTGGGTCTCACTCGATATACATTCCCGCCAAGAGGCGTATTCTGGCTGTCTTTCTCACCATGGAGGTCAGTAAAGTATAAGCCATCCGGACCAAAAGCCAGGCCGCAAGGACTGGCTGGTCCTTTACCAATGTACACTACAAAGTCGTCGTAGGATTTGACTCCGGAAGCGTCGTCGTTTAATGTGAGCTTTACAATCTTTTTACCTTTTTCTCCTAAGCCTTCATCATAAGAAGCACCGAATAAAGCCACAAACAGGTCGTCATTGAATTCAGGAGGAAATTGACCGTACTGCATGAAATCAATGGCGGTGGGCGCCTGGGTGTTATGCCACCAGAATATTGAATTTCTCCTCATTGTGCCCGGCCAACCGTAATTCTCATATGGCCTCACCCTGGCAATTCTGTCGTCAGTGTCAGGTCCGTTATCCGAGATGTAAAGAGATTGGTCGCTCTTACGCCAGGCAGCCCCAAAGGGGTTCCTGAATCCTTTTGCATAAACAAAACTATCCGGATTGGGATTGTCCCAGGGGATTGAGCCATCCAATTCCATTCTCAGTATCTTTCCCCTCAGGTCGATGTCATCCTGTGCTTTTTGCCACTCGCCGCCATCGGCATTATTCACATACAGCTTTCCATCAAATCCGATAGTCACTGCCTGAACTTGATGAGCTCTGGTTGTTGATGGGAAATCATCTATGATGACCTTCATGGAATCCATCTTAAGACCATCTTTACTCGATGTCCGCACCACCTTTCCCTTCATTTCACCTTTATCCTTATACAGCATAGACAGGAATAGGTCACTACTCTTAGGCTCAACACAGATACCAGTAAGACCCGACTCTCCGTGCCCCGGAAATTCACGAGTAGGTTTATAATTCAGTAATCCTTCAGCATAGGTACCTACTGTCCCATCATTGGCTATCACTTTAACCTGTCCGTAAAGCTCTGTCAGATAGAAGAATGGAGCCTTGGGGTCGCCTTTAGGATTGGGAATAAAGGCTATATTCACCGGCAAGTCCAAACCAGTGGCGATAAGGTCCAATTCAAAGCCTGGGTAAACCCGCCAATTTTGTACAAGACTCCTTTCTAGTTCCTTTAAATCAGCCTTCACTTTTAACCTCCAATAGTATTGGGCTTAGCCATTCAAGACTATAAAAAGTATCTATAAACCTTACTTAAGACTGTGATAGCCATAGATTTTTAGCTCTTTTCCATTTCTCTTCACTTACAGGGATGGTCATTTACTGAAATAGAAAAAACATCTCGCAATTCCAACTCCAATATCCGCTCACTCTGTGACATTGGGATTTTTAGTTCGGTGCTCTTAAAATTGGGTTAAATCGATAAAATGTGAAAAAATAATAACTGGCAGAAGAAAAATAACAGCATTATAGAGGGGGTACCTTTAAAACTTGTTCTTGCCTCCCGTTGAGATATTATTGTGTAATATAACCGTAAATTTACTTGACCATAATATCAACATAATTTGCACTTGTCAATAGAAAGAAGCTATATTATTTGCTATCAGCAATATATATTGGCAAAGACATATTGTTTTTGTTTGCCATCACTATTTTGCCAGCGGCGATTTTACAGCTTGCTAAGCTAATATAACATTACAAATCAAATAGACTTATTAAAACTTGAAGTTGAATAAAGACAGCAATAATTATAGAAAAGTGTTTGGAATATATTTTATCTCAGCAAGTTATCTTTTTTGCGAGAATCTTTCTGGCAGGAAAAAAGTTGCTGACTGAAAAACATAAGCTAACTACGACTGACTGGCCAATCCCCCGGCAATCTCCCCTCCGTCAATCACAAAATACTGCCCGGTGATGAATTCCGCATCATCGGAAGCAAGAAAAGCAAACAGAGCGGCTACCTCCTCAGGTGTGCCCAATCTACCAAGAGGCACTTTGCTCTCGCAGGCACGCAGCATTTCGGGAGTGTATTCCGCCCGCTGCATCGGTGTTAAGATATAACCGGGGCATATGGCGTTCACCCGCACCTTAGGAGCAAATTCCAGTGCCATAGAGCGCGTCAACTCAATAACTCCGGCTTTTGAGGCATTGTAAGCAGCATAATAAGGATAGCCCATCAAGCCATTGGTGGAGCCCATATTGAGAATAACCCCTCCCCCGCTTTCAAGCATCCGCCGTGCTGCCTGCTGGGCGACATAGAATACTCCATTGAGATTGACATCCATTACCTCCAACCACTGTTTGGGAGTAACATCCAAAAAAGGCTGTCGAACACTTATCCCTGCATTGTTGATGAGGACATCCAACCCATTCATCAAATCATCCAGTTCATCAAAAGCTCGGGCGACTGCATCAGCATCAGAGACATCAGCAACTATGGTCCCTGTCAAATCCGGCATCTCCTGCGCGATGCGTCGGCAGCCCGCACCATCCCGGTCCAACACCACCACACGCGCGCCTTCTTCCAAAAAGCGAACTGCTGTGGCCTGGCCGATGCCTTTTGCTCCGCCGGTGATGAGAACTCGTTTATCTTTCAAACCACGCATTATCTCCTCCTTAACCCGCTATCCCTCCGCCATCAACCACCAGAGATGCCCCAGTAATGAATGAAGAGGCATCGCTGGCCAGATAGAGAGCAGCTTGAGCGACTTCTTCTGGCCTTCCTATGCGCTTTAGCGGACGCTGTGACGCTTTTTTCAGAAAGCGCTCCATCGGCTCGCCAAGCTGCTCCGCTTCTTTGCGGATGAGGTTTGTATCTATATCGCCAGGGCAGATGCAGTTGACCCGGATATTCTGCTCGCCGTGGTCGAGAGCCATAGCCTTGGTCAACAGCACCACCGCACCTTTAGAGGCACAGTATGCAGCCGCCTGGTGCCCACCCACCAGACCCCAGCCCGAGGCAACATTAATGATTACACCGCCGCCTGCCTTGACCATATAGGGGATGGCGTATTTGGATAGCAGGAAGATTGATTTCACATTGACCGCCATTACCCGGTCCCAATCTTCCTCACTGGTTTCTAACACAGAGGCTCTTTTGACAATGCCAGCGTTGTTAACGAGAATATCAAGGCTGCCGAATTCACTGACCGTTCTCTGCACCGCACGCTCACAGTCTCCCGCCTTGCTCACATCGCCATGCACAAAGATGCCCTTCCCTCCCCCTTTGCTAATTGATTGAATCACAGCCTGACCGCCAGCCTGATCGAGGTCAACCACGCACACCGCTGCCCCTTCACGCGAGAAGAGTAACGCTGTCGCCCTCCCAATGCCCGATGAGCCACCCGTGATCAGGGCGATTTTTCCCTTCAGAACGCCTTTCACGGTTTGAAATTCAGAGTTCGACATCGTTCAAAGCCTGCCTTACTGCCTTGAGGGTAAAGGCCACATCATCGTGAGAGTGAGCCAGGGTGGCTACGGAATGGAGCGCTGCCGAAGGAGTCATATACACCCCATACTTGAAGAGCGCCAGAGCAAATTCCTGGTATTTTCGTCTATCCACATAGGCACAAAAATCACGGTAATCACGGATAGTATCTTTCTCGGTAAACATGATTTGCAGCATCGGTCCCACACTCTGGACGATGGCTTTGACACCTTTTTCTTCAAATATTTCTTTTAGTCCAGCGCAGAGCTTCTCCCCGATATCCCATATATGACTGAAAGCCGCTCCATTGTCCCGAATGAGCTCTTGTAAATTAGCCCGCACCGCATACAACCCGATGCGCGATGCGTTCTGCGTCCCATAGTGCAATACTCCACCCCAGGCAAGGGCTTCCATGATGTCTGCACGACCGACAAATGCTGCCACCGGGAACCCAGTTCCTAACGCTTTGCCAAAGATGGAGATATCGGGCTTGATGCCGTAGTACTTCTGGCATCCCCCCGGAGCAATGCGAAAGCCGGTAACAGTTTCGTCAAGAATGAGCAGAATATTATTATCCTGCGTAAGGCTGCGTAGCCCCTGCAGGTAATCAGACTCTGGGGGAATAACCCCTATGTTGGCCATAATTCCCTCGGTGATAACAGCGGCAATCTGCCCTCTGTAGGTATCAATAGCCCGCTTGACAGCTCGCAGGTCATTCCAGGGCACCACGATAGTATCATCCAGCGAATAGCGGTTCAACCCTGAGCTCTCGGGGATTTTAATGGGGTCGTTGCGGTGACCCAGAGAAACAACCTGATGCGTGTGAGCGCTGGCTAAAAAATCGTCATACCAGCCGTGGTAATGCCCCTCGAATTTGATGAACCTGGGCTTACCGGTGAAACCTCGTGCCAGCCGAATGGCTGCCATTGCTGCCTCCGTGCCTGTATTGGCAAAGCGCACCCGCTCGGCGCTGGGTACCATCTGCTGCATCATCTCAGCCACCTCAACCTCTATCTCCGTTGCGGCGGCAAACAGCGTTCCAGCAGTAACGGTTTCGTTGACTGCTTCGACGATGCGCGGGTGAGCGTGACCCAGCGGCAGCGCACCATAGGCCATCATCCAGTCGATGTACCGATTGCCATCCACATCAATTATCTTTGAGCCCTCGCCGCGCTCGATAAACAGGGGGTACTCACCATAATTGGCAGGGCCTCGTGATGGAGAGCTTCCCCCTTCAATCATCACCTGCAGGGCTCGTTGGTAAAGCTCTCTGGATTTATCAGTTAAATAAGGCATAATGTTCACCTCCGGAAAATTAAAGGATCACCCCATAACGCTTGGCATATTCTTTGAAGCGGGTGATCAATTCTTTGGCTCTTTCTTCCGAATCTTTGGGTGAAAGTCGTTCGCAATCGTATCCAAGAGCGGTTTTGAGCACCTCTGAAGCTTCAGGGCAAAAAACAACTGTACCGTCATCCTCGATGCGCTCGATTCCGTCAAAGCGATGAGAACGCTCATTGATGGCTATAGCTTCTTCTAAAGTGAGCCCTTTTATGGATGCGAGCCGCAGACCTCTGTTGCTGACAATGACCGGATAGCCGCCAGGCAGACCCTCGGGTGCGGGAGTATGTATGAGCACTTCATCATCCGATAAGAATGCCCGGATCAGCCGAATAGTACAGCCCGCGGTGAGGAAATGGATAGCCGTGCCAGGGGGAATAGCATAGGGGGCAAACAGCAGTTCATCGCCACCCACCGCTTCTGTCACATCCACTCCTTTATGCTCTATGCGCAAATAATGGGGAGGGACTTCATCTGTCGGCTCGCCGTAAACTGCTGATTCCAGGGCATGGTGAGCTACCAGCAGCACGCGCACTTCCTCAAGGGGCTCATGTAACCTCTCAGCAGCAAGCAGGCGCATTTTGGGTACGATTTCAGCAAGATTGCCTACACCGCAGGTCGGCGCTAAGTGGAGGCGATCAAGGACACAGTTCACCACATCGGGAAAAGGTGCTGTCAGCGTTATCCCCTTATAGCTTGCATCATAGAGAGCTTGCATCAGCTTCATGGTCAATGTCAGATGGACAGGCAGCCACATACCAAATCCCGCGCTCTTGATTAAAGCAGCCTGCTCGGGAGGTAAAAGGTCAGGCAGCCACCAGGTCTGCATACTTGCCGTGCTCAGGATAATATCGGGCTTTTCATTACGCACGGTTTCCATGACCGCTGTTTTATTGTCGATATCAAGAGGAATAAAGCCTATGGAAGGAATATAACCCTGGGCTACGGCGCTTACTCGCGCCAGGTTACAGTGGGCAATACCTCGTTCCTCACTCAGGTCACAAGCGACAATTTGACCAACACAATCCTCCCGCGCCAGAAATTCCAATATAACGCTCCCTAATCCTCCAGCACCAATGAGCATAATAGTAGGTTTCATAGTATCCTCCTTGAAAGCCTATTATATATTTATGATATAGGGCTGTCAATCTACCCGAAGCGGCTGATTGTCTCCCTGCTCATCGACTTCAAATATTTCCTGGGCTGTAAGTTTTTAGCCAACAATTGGAGAGAAATGATAGAAGCAGGAAGAAAAGTGCCCCTTAGAAAAAAACAGATTCTTATTTTTGATAAAAAAGCATCTACCTTATGATCAAAGGATTGCTGGCCTATATACAGCACCGCTCATCATTTTTATTTCTGCTGGCTAATCTACCGAGCCTTAAGTCCTGCTAAGGCTCCCCGGATAACCTCCAAAGTCGATTGCAGGCTCTTCGCACGCCCTTCCTCAGCAATAGGGAACGAAGCTATGCCCAAAGCGCCTACCTTCTCATAGCTCATAATAAATCTAAGAGCCTCCCCCAGTTGAGCTGCTGTTGGTCCATCCGGGGCAGTGAGGTTCGCTCCGGGAATCTCCGATGGGTCCAATACATCGAGGTCAATATGCACATAGATTACCTCTACCTGCTGAGACAGCCTGGATATAGCGTCCCGCATGCGCTGGCTCCTGCTCACCACCTCTTCGGTGGAAATCATGGTGATGTCAGAATTATCAATCAATTCCTCTTCTAAAGGGTCCAAGTCCCGCACAGCCATCATAATGATGTGGCTGGTAGGAATAGCTGGGTCCAGACCAGCCTTAAAACGGAGCCTGAAGAGGCATTCACCCGCAGCACAAGCCACCGGCATACCCCCCAGCATTCCGCTCAAAGTGGTCTCCGGGGTATTAAAGTCACCGTGGGTGTCTATCCAGATGAGCCCTACCTCTAAAGGTCGGCGGGTGGGACCCGAATGCTGCAAGCCAGCCAACATCCCTAAACAACTGTTGCAGTTTGCCAGCAAACCCAGTGGAAATTCCCCTCCTCTGCTTATGCGAGCCACTATTCTCCCCAGGTGCCCATCGGCTAAGCCCAGGCGATGCCAGACGCCATAATCTTTCTCCTCCTCCGGAGTAAGCTTTACCAGCTCCTTTGAGCCCTGCTCAACCCCCATCTCGGCTAACACCTTCATTAGCCCTTCATAGATTACCTCTGGCCCGGGTGAAAGCTCGGGTCCCCTGCGATCCCCGGTATAAGGCTGGAGGACAATTCCTACCTTCAAAGAATCGGAACTTTTTCCTAATTGCATTGGCGCTCCTTTACTAATGCTACCAATAACCAAAGTTGCCATGATAAATAAAAAAATAGATGCCACAGCAAATATCTTATGATTATCCATAACTGACCTCCTTCTGTGCAAAAGGGTTGTAAAATAGCCTATCAGAAGCAAGGTAAAGTGTCAATATGAACAGCTTAAGAGATTATAACTGTTGACTTCAAATTTTTCATGTCCTAAAATTGAGAAGGTTGGTAAGGGGAAAAGCTGTAAATTATAAAAGTAAATTCCTATGGCTGATTCTATTTCTATGTTTTTTCGTAGTTAGCTCTTGCATAGACCGCAATAGCACACAAGCACCAGCGGTTAAGGTCGGGAAGTTGAAATAAAAGCATCACATGAATTAGATGTTTTAAAGAGGAGTAAGATTTATACAATATAAAAATTTTAGAGGAGGGTTTTCATGAAAAAATCGATCTTGGTATGTCTCACTCTATTAACTGTGTTGGCTTTTGCCGTCTCGGCAATTGAACAAAGCAAAGACCAGAATGGGCGCAGAAAAGCCATTGAAAAAACGACCGCTCAAGCGGCGCTGACCGAAATCGAGCGAAAGAATCCGAACGCCAGCGCCCAACTGTCGGCAGTTGAGAAGGAAATAGAGGCGGATTTATCAGTTGATAAGGCTTACAAACATATGACCTTCCTCGTTGAAGAGGTAGGTCAGAGGTTAGCTGGGACGAAGAGCATTGCCAAGGCGGCACACTATATCAGAAAAGAGCTTGAAGGGTATGGCTTAGATGCGAGGATAGACAGATTTTATATGTATCACAGCTATCCTGAGTATGCAGCTCTGAAAGTTATTTACCCTGAAGACCGTGCCATAGAGGCTAAGCCCTGCTGCCATATCCTTTCTACTCTTGAGGAGGGGTTAACCGGGGAGCTCGTGTATGCTGGTGCGGGAGGATATGAAGATTATGAGAGCCTTCAGGTAAAAGATAAAATCGTTCTTGTTGACATGACCTGGGCTCCTCCCAGACCCGAAAAAGCGAGAATTGCCCTTGAGAAGGGGGCTAAGGCTTTAGTGATAATGAACTGGGGAACATCGGACAATCCGGTCATCCAGATGGGCGCCATAAAATCTGTATGGGGCAATCCCACGCCGGAGAGCTTCAAACAGATACCCCAGATTCCGGTCATCAGCATCACCAGAGCTTCGGGGGAATACCTGAAGGAGCTTTGCTCAAAAGGAAAGGTGAAAGTCTGGCTTCGTGCCGAGGCAACGAGGGAGTGGGTACTGGCGAATCAGCCGATAGGCACGCTTTATGGCACAGAAAGACCCGAGGAATTCGTGCTCGTAGGAGGGCATTTAGAGGCCTGGGGAAAAACCGCTATCTGCAACTCATCAGGCAATTCCCAGATACTTGAGTTAGCAAGGGTTCTCGCCAAGCATAAGGATAAGCTCAAGAGGAGCATTGTGTTCGGCTTCTGGGATGGGCATGAAATCGCCGAAGCAGCCGGCTCCACCTATTATGTTGATACCAATTGGGATAAGTTAGCTCAACACTGTATTGCATATGTCAATATTGATAACCCCGGTATAGTGGGCACCAGTATCCCGAAGTCCAGTGGCGTGCCTGAGGTCAGGGAATTTCAAAAGAGCGTGGTTAAGGATGTCTGGGGTGAGGAGGGAGACTGGAGTATGGCTTACAAAGGTGGGGATGAATCCTTTCTGGGAGTGGGAGTGCCCTATATCGGCTTTTCCACCGGTTATACTCCGGAGGAGCTTGAGAGGCTGAACTGGGCTTCTCTGAGCCCTTGGCTCCACAGCGAAGCGGATACCCTGGATAAGATTGATAAAAAACTCTATGAAAAGCACCTCCATTTCTTCGCCGTCCTGATAACGCGGCTATGCAACTCGGAGATGGTCCCCTACGATTTGTCGGCTCTAGTGGGCGTGTCGAAGTCCCATGTTGAATCCTTGAAAGAGTTATCTGAGGGCATCAAACCGATTGAGTTGAATAGCCTCATGGCCAAAGTACAGCAGTTAGAGAGCGCTGTGCAATCACTTAATAAGTATAAAGAGGAGATGCAGGCACATCAAATCGGCAGCGAAAAGGAAGCTATTGACCTCATTAATGAGGCGTCAATTAGGGTTTCCAGGGAGCTCTCCCCTATCCTCTGGATGGAGGCTGATAAATACAACCAGGACCCCTACGGATATTACCTGGTTGGTAAGCCAATCCCCAAGTTATATATACCCATCACGAATATGAGGAAGTTAAAGGAGAACCAAGAGGAGTTCCATCTCTGGCACACGCAGTTCATCAGGGAGAGAAACAGGGTCTCGAATGCCATCGGCAATGCCATAGGGCATCTCACATTAACTACAAAACTCCTTGAAGAACTTAAATAGTTATTCGTTGGTGATTAGCCGGGCAGTTAAGAAAAAATTGTAGCAAAATTTCGATGCCCGCTTAATTCTTTTTAAAACGCACAGTTCTTTTAACCTGTGACCGTATTCCAGTAATTCATGAATATACTCTGAATGTTCTCTTATTGATGCCATATAGCTATTAACAATTACGCTCAAATGGGCATCAGAGAGATTAATCTTCAAAGTACGTAAGGAAGGTTCAACCAATAAAAATAACTTAAATAAGTCGGCATAAATTGTTATTATATAATAAAATTGGGAATGATCATGGTAGCTAAAATGAAACATACAAAGGGTGAAAGGAGATTTTATGATGAACTCAGCTTAAAATGAGTTTTTCCGATTTTAATCCTGCGTCGTAAATTTTTTACTTTGGAGGTTATTGTGAAAGCCCAACGATTAACTATTTTAGCAGTCGGTCTGCTTCTTCTTTTAAGTCCCTCTCTTTTTGCTACAGAAGACCAGGGCCAGAGCCCGGAGATGAAGGATGTCACCATCGGCAAATCTTTGAAATTAAAATCTACAATACTGAGTATGACGGCGGATCTCCATATCTACCTGCCACAGGGATATGAGGAATCAAAGGAGAGCTACCCGGTGATGTATACTTTCCGTCATTTTCATATTGCCAGCGGCATCCTGAGTGTGCATGTTCCACAGATGATCCTTGTAGATTTTTCAAATTTCAACTACAGTCTATTTTCCCTTTATGAGAAAAAAGATGAGCCCGGATCCGCAAAGGCCGATGAGGTACTCCAATTCCTCAAGAAAGAGCTGGTCCCGTACATCGATTCCATTTTCCGGACGAAGCCGACAAGAATTCTCTATGGGGCGTCATCTGGGGGGATTTTTGCCATCTATGCACTTTTTTCAGAACCCAGTCTCTTCGACGCCGTCTTCGCCGCGGGTCCGATGTTCTCGGAATTCGAGGAAGACCGCGTTTTCAACATCCTCGTGACGGCCTTGAGGAAAAGGGAACCCCGTAACAACAGCCTTTTTTTTACAGCAGGCGACCAGCCGGATATTGTTCCCCACATAGAGTCTTTTAAGATAATGCTGGAGACACATCAGCCAGAAGGCTTGAAATGGAAGTATAACCAAGCTTCAGGAGAGAATCACATGTCTCTTGTCAGCAAAACACTTCATGAGGGACTCCAGTGGTACCTCTCTGAATATTGCATAATCCCCGATCATGTCATCATTGGAGGAAAAGATGCCTTCAAAAAGCACCTGGATGGTCTTCTTCAGAAATTCGGGGGGAATGAAATATCCTCCTCTCAAATATTCAACATGACAATCTCACGCCATCGGATGGAGAAAAACTTTGAAAAAGCCCTGTCTGCAGCCAAACTGTATGTCGAATTCATGCCCGATATGCCCCTTTCCTATTTTTATCTCGCCGAGACCTATGCAGATATGGGGCAGAAAAAGCTTGCCAGGGAAAATTATGAAGCAGCCATCGCCCAAGCCCGGAAAACCAGGCCAGGATTAGTTGATTTTCTCGAAACCAAGATCAAGAAGCTTGAGGGAAAATAGAACAGTTCTCGTTGAGCTCAAACCTCAGGGAAGTGAATGTCAATCCTGGGTCTGAGCTCAGCTGCTGAGATGATTACGAATGACATTGATAAGCTCGAGGCGGTTTTTGACCTTTAAATGGTAAGATATTCACAGCTTTTTACTTTATTAGCTACGATAACTAAGTATCCCCCCTGGTTTTTTTGAGGCAAAGACCTCTTCATAAGCCACTTTAAAAGCATTTTTCTAAAAGAAAACCTTAGAAAGCCATTTATGGCCTCAATTTCAAATTTTCTCACCATCCTGAATGGGAGAAATAACGACTTGAATATAATTGAAGTCATAAAACTGAACAAGAGAACTACCGAATGAGGAGCGACATAAAAATAACTCTGTATATCAAAGCCAAATTTATCTAACATTTTTTCCCAATCACTTATAGGCATGATATTTATGTGCTTGCTTCTTCTATTTTTGCTTTGAGCATATTTTTCAGCTAATTTTGATAGACCAAAAAATCTAAGCAGAGTACTGGCAAAGAGCATATCGCCAAACATTACACTTGGCACAGTAAAAATAAGTTTTTGATTCATTTTAAGTATTCTATTTATCTCTAAGAGAACCCTTGGAAGCTCTTCAATATGCTCTAAGGCACAAATGCTTAATATAGTAGAAAATATATCATTTTTAAATGGCAAACAAGCAGCGTCAGCTAATAAGATGCTTCGATATACATCTCTTTTTTGGGCTTCACTAATAAAATACAAATCAATATCAACCCCGACATCGATTATCTTTCTAAAGCAACATTTAGTAAAAATACCATCGCCGCAGCAAAGGTCCAACACAGGCTCCTCTAAATCAATCTTTTTAAGATTTTCAGCTTCCATAGATTTCATTATGGGTATCCAGGGCCTACAAAGATACCGAGGCTCTTCAAGCATTAACTCATATGATGACTTTGTATTTTGCCCTGACATTAATCCTCCATTTCTTAAGAATTACAACATGTTTTCGCTATGCCTTTGCACCTTTTTTTTGAATAAAATCTTTATATGCCTTACTTACCAATCAGCCTGGTTTTATGAGGATGCTGTTCTCAGCTTACCCCAGCTTTTGATAAGACCGATGGTGGAAAGCACAGCGGCGGTGGTGGCAATGACCGCAAAAGTATAATTCGCATAAATCCAGAAGCCTGCGGCAAAAAGTGCACTGTAAACCGACAGGCAGCCTAAAAACACGCTGATCAAACTGGTCGGCACATCCCATTTGTCGCCGGATAACCCGCTTATATCTTGGCCTTCTTTCTCCGCCTTGGTAAGAAATTTCTTCCAACCGGGACCTCCGGGTTTTATCAGGCGATAGAACTGAAGCAAAGTTTCCTGTTTCGTGGGTCTGGTGAGAAATGTGACCGTCAACCAGGTAGATGTGGTAATAGCCACGCCAATTACCAATCTCTGCCACTCATCCAGAAGAAAAAATCCAATTCTGACATGAATAAATTCAAAATAGACTGCCACCAGGAATGCAGTGGTCATGGCAAAGATTTCACTGATGGCATTTATCCTCCACCAGAACCATCTCAACAAGAAAAGCAACCCTGTTCCGGCGCCGATTTGCAGCAGTATATGAAACGCCTGCAGGGCATTACTCAGCAGCAGTGCCAGCAAACATGAAATGGTCATCAACAGCACCGTGGAAATCCTGCCCATTCTGACAAGCTCTTTCTCCGTCGCATCCGGTTTGACAAATCGTTTATAGAAATCATTAACAATATAAGAAGACCCCCAGTTCAAATGGGTTGAGATGGTTGACATATAAGCCGCCACAAGAGAAGCCACCACAATTCCCAGGAGTCCGTGCGGAAGAAAGGATAACATGGCAGGATACGCCATATCGTGGTTTATAACTCCCGGGTCAACATTCGGAAAAGCCTGCCTCAATGAAGCAAGGTCGGGAAACACCACCATTGATGACAGGGCGACAATAATCCACGGCCAGGGACGCAATGCATAGTGAGCGATATTAAACAGCAGGGTTGCTCCGATGGAATTTTTCTCATCCTTTGCCGCAAACATTCTCTGGGCGATATATCCCCCGCCGCCTGGCTCTGCTCCGGGATACCATACGCTCCACCACTGAACAGCAAGGGGAATAATAAATATGGCCCACAAGGTATTTATGTCCGAAAAATCAGGCCATAGAGATAAATTACCCTGCACAAGCTCATGGACACGGAGATTGCCTAATCCTCCCACCTGAGGCAAATTAACCACCACAACAGCCGCCATAACCGAACCCAACATAGCCATGAAAAATTGGAAAAAATCGGTGAGCAACACACCGCGTAATCCTCCGAGTGTGCTATAAATAACCACAATAATTCCTGCTATAAGTACAGTTGTCACAGGAGATATCCCCAATAAGACCCCACCGATTTTTATGGCTGCCAGGGTAACCGTCGCCATAACTATCACATTAAAAATGATACCAAGATACAATGCCCTGAAACCCCGCAGAAAAGTGGCTGCCTTCCCGCTGTAACGGAGTTCATAGAATTCAATATCGGTTAACACATTGGACCGCTTCCAGAGCTTGGCATAGATGAAAACCGTAAACATCCCGGTGATTAAAAAAGCAAACCAAATCCAGTTTCCGGAAGCCCCTTCCCTGCGCACAATATCGGTCACCAGATTGGGAGTATCGGTGGAAAATGTGGTAGCTACCATGGAAATTCCCAGAATCCACCAGGGCAGGTTCTTTCCCGCAACAAAATATTCCACTGAGCTCGATCCGGCACGTTTGGTAACCAGCACACCGATGACAATGGATATCAGGAAAAAAGCGATTATGAAAAGCAAGTCATTAAATGATAACAGCATTCAGAATCTCCGTTAAATATTTAGTATCAATATGAACAAAGGCTGATTTAGCTTATCTATCTGGCGCCCCTTTGAGAAGGTATTAAAACCTCTGTCTCTCCCAGTTTGACACTAATTCTCAATTCCCCGGGAGGCCATGGAACAGGCGGCATCGGACGCTCAACGGCCTCGGTCTTCAATTCAAACGAAACCTTCCTCCCCTTCTGCTGCTGTCGGCATATAAGCCAGACGGATGCTCTACCGCTCCACTCTCCCCTCCCCTGAGCCGGCTCAATCCGAACCTTTGCCAGATGCCGACCAGCAGCAACATCAACCGTATACCACGCCCACAGCCCTTTTTGCGCTTCAAGCTTGGCTTCGGCTTCCTTTCCGTCTATAAGCACGGTAACCACGGGCAGCTCACTGCCCGATGAGCTGCCGTCCGGCTCAAAGAGAACAGCCAGAGCGGCATGGGACGAAGATTCCTCAATATTAAATGGGACATCAAGTTCCGAATATCCCTCTATGGCAGCAGATTTCACTGAATAACCGCTCACAGGCTCCGCTAAAGGCTCGGCAGGAATTGACAGCTCATCAATATCTCTATGCTTACCGGCATAGGTTATCGATTTAACTTTTTCGGCATTTAGTATCCTTGCATCTTTAGTTGCGTGATAAATTTTCATGTTATACAGGCTTCCGTTGGCACTCACGCTGTCAAATATCACACCGGCTAACAAAGGGACATCGGCTTCCTGGAGAGGGTAAATCTCATAGACGGCTGTTTCATAACCATCAAGCGGGAGCTCAATACTTGCCCCAGCGGAATATAACTTCGGGTCTATCCACCGCGTGGGATACACCCGTTCCACCACCAATGAATTCGCATCAGCATTGAGACCCTCAGCG
>JAOUOQ010000149.1 GCA_029880275.1 Candidatus Aminicenantota bacterium
CCGAGCGGGTGACCGGCATCGACCTGGTGAAAGCCCAACTGCTGATAGCCGAGGGGAAACCCCTGCCCTGGAAGCAGGAGGATATACACCAGCGAGGGGCGGCTATTGAATGCCGCATCTACGCCGAAGACCCAGACAACAACTTCCTTCCCTCACCGGGGAAGATTTTAGGGCTGACCATCCCTGCCGGTCCCGGTATCAGGGACGATGGGGGAATTTACGAAGGTTATGAGGTTCCCATCTATTACGACCCCCTCCTCTCCAAGCTGGTTGCCTGGGGCAGCGACCGAGGGGAGGCAGTCCAGCGAATAAGGAGAGCATTGCAGGAATACAGGATTGTGGGAATTAAGACTAATCTCCCCTTCCTGAGAAAGATACTGGAGCATAAAGCCTTTATAAAAGGAGAGATTAATACCCACTTCATCAACCACCATATAACCGCGGTAGCAACGGAGGAGATGCCCGCCGCCCTGAGGGAGGTGGCTATCATAGCCGCTGCCATCCACGCCTACGATAGGGAAATTAACCGAACTCAGCAGCCTGCCCATACATCTAAGGATAAGACAAGCCGCTGGAAGCAAGCGGGGCGACAGGCATTTCTCCATCAGAACATGTGATACGTAAGATAAGGAGGTTCATGCCTCCATAAGGAAAGGTCGTTGAGGACTGATTATGATTTTTGAGGCGAACCTTGGCCAAGAGCGCTACCTGGTAGAGATAGCCAGGGAAGGTGATGTTTACAACATAAAGATAAAAGATAAAGAGTATGTAGCCGATGTCAGAAAGATAGGCGAAGCCCTTTACTCCCTTTTGATAGACAACCATTGCTATGATGTGGAAATAAGGTCGAACAGATACATACATTCGGTGGTTCTGCGAGAGGGGTGTTTTCAGGTGGAGGTTTACAGCCAGAGGGAAGGGAGGCTGGGAGTGAAGGGAGCCCGACTGGAAGTGCTAGGGAAGGTGGATGTCTGCTCCCCTATGCCTGGGCGAGTGGTGAAGATATTGAAAGAAGTTGACGAGCCGGTGAGAGAGGGGGAGGGGATTATCGTGGTGGAAGCGATGAAGATGGAGAACGAGCTCCGCTCTCCCAAGCAAGGGAAGGTGATTGAAATTCGTGTTGCTGAGGGAAAAGCGGTAAACGCTGGAGAGGTGCTGGTGGTGGTGGAGTGATGAATGAAAAAGTTTTTTGGCATTTTCAAGAAGAAGATTAAAGGTCAGCCATTGAGAAAGGAGGCGAGCATGATAAGGAGACCAGCGGTCGGGGATAGGTTCTATCCGGCAGACCCTCACCTCCTGCGGGCAGAGATTGCCCGTTATGTAACAGAAGAAGCGGAGAAAAAACCGGCAATAGCGATAATGGCACCTCATGCCGGCTATATCTATTCAGGTGAAATTGCCGGAGTTGCCTATTCCGCTGTGAAGCTGCCCGGCACATTCGTTATCCTCTGCCCGAACCATACTGGCATCGGAAGCCCGGCTGCTATAATGACCGAGGGAGTCTGGCGGATGCCGATGGGGGATGTGTCGGTTAATGAAAGGTTAGCCAAGGATATTCTTAGCAGCTCAACGCTGTTAAAAGATGACCTTAGGGCTCATCTCCACGAGCACTCTCTGGAGGTGCAACTCCCCTTTATCCAGTATTTCGTCCCCGAGCCCACGCTCATACCCATCAGCCTCATGACCCAGCAATGGGGGGAGCTAAAGGAGATTGGCGAAGCAGTAGCGGCAGGGGCCAAGAGATTCGGAGAAGAGGTGATGCTGGTAGCCAGCAGTGATATGACCCATTACGAATCCCAGGAACAAGCAGAGACCAAAGACCGTATGGCGATTGATAAAATACTCGCCTTAGACCCCCGGGGTCTGCTGGAGACGGTGAGGTTCAATAATATATCTATGTGCGGGGTTGGTCCTATGGTGGCAACCCTGGTTGCTGCCAGGGAGCTGGGGGCGAGCAAAGCCGAGCTGGTCAAATACGATACTTCAGGCAGAGTTAGTGGAGATTACGACCAGGTGGTGGGCTACGCGGGTGTCATCATTTACTAAAAACGGGGATTTTCCTGTTGTCACGACATAAGGGAAAGTTCATAACCTTTGAAGGGGTGGAGGGCTCTGGTAAGACGACACAAGCTCGTTTGTTAGGGGAGTATCTTTCCTCTCTGGGGATACCAGTAGAGGTGACCAGGGAGCCGGGGGGCACGGACATCGGGGAGCAGATTCGGCAGATTTTGTTAAATTCGGATAACAAGGGAATAACCCCAGAGACAGAGATTTTGCTCTACGCCGCCAGCAGGGCGCAGCATCTGAAGGAAAGGATAGTCCCTGCCCTGAGCAGCGGTCGATGGGTAGTATGCGACAGATATTCCGATGCAACCGTTGCCTATCAGGGATATGGTCGGAAGTTGGACCTGGACTTGATAGCCGAACTTAACCGTCTGGTCTCATTGGAGTTAGAGCCCGATTTGACCATCTTGCTAGAGCTCGATGTGCAGGAAGGACTAAAGCGGGCAATGAAAAGAGGAGAAGTGGGAAACCTCCGAGAAGGGAGATTCGAAGAGGAGGGAGTGGCCTTTCATCAGCGAGTTCATAGAGGGTACCAGAAGCTGGCAAGACAATATCCCCAGCGCATAAAAACCGTCTCGGCGGAGGGGAGCATCGAGGAGGTTAACCGAAGGGTGATAGAGATTGTATCGATCTTTTTGAAGAGCTGACGAGGATTAATTAAAGATGCCCTTTGCTCACTTTATTGGAAACCAGCATATCAGGGATGGGATACAGCGAGCCTTGAAGAACAACTCCCTCCCTCATGCCTACATATTCCACGGACCAGAAGGGGTGGGCAAGAGGACTCTGGCTTTAATCCTGGCCAAGTCCCTTAACTGCTTGAACCTGAAGGACGATTGCTGTGATGAATGTAACAGTTGTTACAAGATAGACAATGGTCTTCACCCCGATGTCCGCCTTTTGCTTCCCGGTGGAAAGGTGAGCATCTCCATAGAGCAAATGAGGGGGGAGATCAGGCGAACCATCTATCTCAAGCCCATGGAGGGAAGGAAGCGGGTTTATATCATAGATGAGGCGGAGAAGATGACCGCCGAGGCAGCCAATTCTCTGTTGAAGACCCTGGAGGAACCTCCGTCAGCCGCTATTCTTATCTTGCTCACTACTTCCTACTTTTCTCTACTGCCTACTATTCGTTCCCGGTGCCAGGCTTTGAGATTCTCCTCCATAAAGAGGGAGGAGCTCAAGAATTTTCTGGGCAAGAAATACGGCTACTCCGAGGAAAAGGCTTCCTATATCTCTGAGCTGTCAGAGGGGAGTCTGGGGATAGCCAGCACCATGGACCCGAAGCGCATGGCCGACAAGCAAAAGAAGATGGTCTCTCTGGTAAGTCAACTCCTTGATGGGGATAATCTGAAAGAGGTTTTAGAGGAAGCTTCCCGCTTTGTCCGGGAGAAGGGTGAGAAGCGGGAACTGGATGAGATGGAGGCGAAACTTCTCAATCTGGGGGGAGTCTTTCGTGACCTGATGGTTCTCTCCTCCGAAGGGGATAGGAACCTTCTCATCAACAGGGGTGGGGAAGAAGAATTGGCACGATTAGCAAAAAAAGTCGATAAGGAGAAGGCTTTCCAGATAGTGGAAGAAATCTATCAGACTCTGGCAGCTCTGAGAAGAAATGCAAATCCTAAACTACTGGCAGAAGCTCTCTTTCTCCATATAAACCAGATAGCCCGGAGAAGGAGGGTTGCCAGCAAATAAGCTCAATTTTATAAAAATAGGTAAAGATATATGGCGAAAGTTGCAGGTGTACGGTTTGATGAGGAAGGTATAGTATACTTTTTTCGCTCGGATACCATCGAGGTAAGAAAAGAGGACTGCTGTATTATTGAGGAGGATGATGGGGAGAAGCTGGGCATTGTGGTGATGGGGACAATGTCGGTAGCCGAAGCTTGCATCGTGGAGGCTCTGCCATCTATAGTCCGATTGGCAACCGATACCGACAAAGAGAATTTTAATCAGCTCCACGAGAGGGAGAGAAAGGCTTTTGATTTTTGCCAAAAAAGAATCCTGCAGAGAGACCTCCCTATGAAATTGGTCAAAGTCAAGTATATCAACAATGGAGAGAAGGTTGTCTTCTATTTCAGGGCAGAGGGGAGGGTCGACTTCCGAGAGCTGGTGAAGGACTTAGCTCAGAGGTTTCGGGTGAGGATTGAGTTGAAGCAGATTGGAGTAAGGGACGAAGCCAAGGTTCTCCAGGGGTTTGGTCCCTGCGGACGTCCCTTTTGCTGTGCCTCTTTCCTTAAAGAATTTTGCCCTATTTCCATAAGGATGGCAAAAAAGCAAAACATGATATTGAACCCCTCCAAGATTTCCGGAGTATGTGGGAAACTGATGTGTTGTTTAAGTTACGAGCATAGGGAAGATTTAAGGGAAGGGAATTAAGGCTTCTCCATATCCGAAAGGTCTAAGATAAAACTTTTTTCTTGCATTAAGCTAAATTTCATATTATAATAGTATAGTATAAAAATTGTGAAATATATTGCCGTGCTCTGAGATTTTTGCGAGCCTTCAGACTCGCTAACCCCTCAGGAGAAATAACCTCCCGAAAGAAGGGAGGATTAGGCTTTATCCTTCGCGAAAAAGCCGTTTTAGAGCGAAAGGGTAGAAGTGCCCCAAAAAAGGGAATTGCTTGACAATTTGCTAATTAGTAAGAGAGAGAATGTGAAGAAGATTCTCCCTTGCGAAAATAGAGAAGGGAGCTTGAAAGGGAGGGAAGCATCCTATGGCTAATCGGAAGCTTATTAGACCAAATTTATC
>JAOUOQ010000150.1 GCA_029880275.1 Candidatus Aminicenantota bacterium
TTAACTGTGTGACTTTTGCTGCCAGAGGAGCATACGAACTCTATGGAGAGAATGGCGAAAAATAATATGATAACTATTTTATTATACATAATGTATCTCCGTGGCGAGTGAGGTTAATCCGCAAAAAACTCTTGGCACTACAATGCATCCTAAACTTTTATTTTTATGCAGATGCAAAATTCAAATGAGCCAAACTTAAACGAGCTTATTTTATCACAGTCTATTTTGTTTTAACCGTCTTATCTTTGATTCCTTGTATTTATAAAATCTGTTTCTCATCGAAAAAATGCTCTGTATTAGTATTCTTTCGATATCGCCAAGCCATAACTTTAGAGTCTTTAACTTCAAGTCTTGTTCGCAATGACCATAGGCTAAAAATAGAGATATATAAATAGCCTAAGATTCTCTTCAGCTATGACAAATGTGTATCAGAAGGAGAGTGCAAGGCTAAATCTTATTCCACCATAAGGCCCAGTGCCTAAGCGCACTTCTAACTCTTTCCGCTGCCTCTTTTCTTTCAAATAATTATGAAAGGCCTTTTCCTCGGGAGACTTCTTAGCAATGGAATAGACTGTCCCAGCCGCGAAGAGTGCTCCAAAAATATATTGCGACATTGTTCTTTTTTCTCTAAAACCATCAGTGTATTCTTTTTCTTTACCTATGAGAAAAAGCACACACGATGTTGCACTTAACGCGCTTGTTAAAATTCTGCCTACCAAACCCTTAGTAGCAAGTGATGCCAGAGCTTGTTGGGCAGCACTTTCTCTCTGTGCAGGATCTGAGATGCTTAGCACCTTGTTGAGCTCCCGTTCAGCATGACTTACACTCACTTTCTGCACAATTCCAGTTCCAAACGCAAGTCCCCCTATTATTGTAATTAAAGGACCTCCGATACTGGGCTCAATATCCCCATAGCGAGATAAAGCAACACCAAAAACCGCAAGGGCTGCCCCTCCAAGCATCCCTGTATAGCCATAGACTTCCCTTCTCAACTTATGCTTTTCCAAATCCTCTGCTAATTTCTTCAGGTAGTCTTCAGCCAAAGATTCTGGTGAGCCCATAGAACTTATATACTTCTGCTGTTCGTATCCAAGGTTAGGCAAGCCCACCCAATTTTGAATACCACAATTTGAATTTGCCAGTTTCTCTTGCTGAAAAAGAGGGGAATCTACTACTGGCTTGTGCGCCAAGGTAAATACTTGCAATTCCTCAAAGGATTTGCACGCAAAGCGAGTGGTAGCTCCGGTGGCTGTTTTGTCGGTGATGTCAATGGAATCTAAATTATACCTTTTAGGCATATCACTGGTCCCGGCTGAAAACCTGCTCTGCTGGCTACTCTCTCTTTCACTCACATTGAAACTGTCTATAACTGTCCCTAGAAATTCCTGCGGCAGCACATAGACATCCCGCGCATGGGGTATCCTGGCTAACAGCTCTTTGTCGAAAGTAACTCCGACATTGGCAGTCTTGACATCGAATAAAGGAGACTCCCCAGAAGCCACGATAGTCTCCGATAAGGGAGCTATCTCCATGGCGACATTGATGCTGGTTGGCTCATTCAGCGAGACCTTTATCCCCTGCCGGATTATGGTATTGAAGCCAAGCAGCTCGAACTTCAGTTCGTATATGCCGGCGTTAAGAGTCACAAATCGATATCCACCTCTCTCACCGGTTATCGCTATGCGGGAACCTCCGATAAGGGTGGGGCTGGCAGCTGTCACGGTAACCTCGGGAAGCACCGCCCCAGCGGAACCCTTCACCACGCCCTTAATCTCACCGGTGGGAACCTGCCCGAAAGCAACCGTCAGCACGGTGAAGGAAAGGAACAGAGCCAGACAACTTATGAAAGCTTTTCTCATTGTTTAAGCTCTCCTCCATTTAAGGGGCTTACTCTCAATAAACCACAAAATATTTTATTTTGCAATCACCTTCTTTCACATTTATTTTCATATCGATTATAAGAATTTTTGCTATTCATTTTTCCTCCTGTTTTACCTTTTATGATAAATTATTCTGGTAAATCTTCCCCTTTGTCAAATTTCATAGAATGGAGGTCATTTTTCTCACAGATTACGAATTAACCTTATTTAACCTTATATCACAGGAAGAATATGATGTCAAAAATTGAAAAATGAAATTTAGTCTCTCAAAGCTGAATTCTCAAATTATTTCTTCACTTATACAAAATAAGAAATGAGGAGCAGATATTCTGGTAATATGTGGAGGGAATTCGGTATTTTAACTTAAGCATATGACGCGAACGGTCTTAGATAAAAGCATATCTAGAAATAACCTCTTTATCATCTCTATTTTCTTCACTTTATCCTGCTGTTTTGGTAAAAGAACCTATCCCCCTTATTTTCAGCGCAATGCACCTTTGTTTTGATTTTTTTTCTTTCAGCTTCCTGGGCAAACTTTTTATAGAGGTGTTCTTTTCCCCCTGCATGCATGGGGAACATAACTTTTGGCAGAAGTTTTTCTATGGCATAAAATGCACCCTTGGTAATACTCTCCCATCTGCTTAGGTCCCTACCTATAATGATAGTAAGAAAAACAATGTCAAAGTCCTTATCACTTTTGGCAAGATAATCTATTTCTTTTGCAAATGGGTCCATAGCGCCTCCCCAATGCACATGATCGCCGGCATGAAAAATGACCAGCCCATCCACCTTGATAAGAAATCCCACCCCAGCATCTGTTGAAGTTATGGTTAAAATCTCCATATCATCAATTTTTTTCCTCTGCCTTGCTTTCATACATACATAATTAGGTTTTTTTTCAGCTTGCCAACCAAAGATGTAAAAGATATTTTTGATTGATTTCTCCCAGGCAAAGATATCTTCGGAATAATGGTCGGCAGCAGAATGGCTGGCAAAGACAAATACCTGCTGGTCTTTTAGTTCAAGGGGATTTATATTACCGGTTGCAAGGGTAGGTTCGGCAGGTTTGCTTTCCGACTCCACATAGTCAAATATAAGCAAGTGATTTTTGGTTTTTATGGCCCAGCCACTATGCCCCAAATACCATATAATGGCCTCTTTTTCTGCGAGTTTTTTCTCTAACAGGTCCTTAATCTCCTCTTTTTGCTCAGACTGAGAAGGGATGCTTGTTGCTATCAACAATGAGAAGATAACCAGAATGCATACTGCGCAGCTCAGGCGACTTACCAAAGCATGCCTCCCTGTATCTAATTGAATATAGGTTGATTAATCATTACCCATGGTTTGGCAAACTGCCATTCCATTTAACTTGTTACTATCTGCAGCACCTCGGGCATACATTAAAGCAAATAAATTATTCTCAAGGCCCGTAATTTTCTTCATCAATTTGTTTTTTTCTGTGCCTATCTTTACACATTTTAGAACAGGAAAAATCTGTAATCAACTAAAATTGATAGCAATAAAAACAACGAAAATTACAGCCTGAAATGTTATATCTCATGCTATATGAGTTATATTACGATTTTTAAAATAATTTTATCTTTTCCATTCATATATTTTTAAGCATTATCTGCAAAAGGATTCACATCATTCTTATTGGAATAAAAGTATTCTGTTTGGATGATATTTTTCCTGTTTGCTTGATGAGAGTTTAAGATAATTGATTATTGCTTTTTATTGAGCAGGTCTTTCAGGGTGGTTTCGGGTTCGTTGTAGCGGCGGTAAAAATGAGTGATGGTTGTGTATGTGAAAATTCTGTTTAATGGTTTTATGCGGATCAGGTTAAAGAAAACAAAATAGGCAATTATATATGCGGGATAAAGATAAATTGCATGAACTATCACAAGCGTGAACCAGTTTTTAATGTAATTAATTTGCGGAAAGTAATCCGCAGCAAACTTAAAGATATATGCCGTAAGAGGGTAACCCCACACCCATATGAAGTAGAGAATTATAGCCCACGAATGCCCGGCCTCAACTGCTTTTTGTTGACAATAATTCATACAACGCAGGCAATGTTCGCAATTATATCGCCAATACGGGAGAGGGTTTTCTTTGCCTTTCATAACGATAGCGCCATTCGGGCACGACTTTGCGCAGACCCCGCATCCGATGCAGTTATTGTTTGCGAACATCATTTTGCCCATGAAAAAGCGGCCTAACAGGAGATAAGCGATTGGGAAAAGCGGATAGAATACGAGCAGAAGGATACCCCAGAAGTATTCCCAAAGGTTGTTTAAGGTGAACCATACAGGCTTCCCGGAAAGGAGCCTCTGGTAAAATTTGTCAGCTTTTCTTTTGGCGTTGGTTAAGATGCGCTGGATGTTTTTATCACTTAGCCGACTGTGGAGAGAAATCATATTTGCAGGCATGTCAAAACTTACCGAGCCCCGAGGATGGTATCCCTTAAACGGCAATATGATTGCCGGCAGCATCGAGGCAATCCCTGCCATACCCGGGACAACGAGCGGACCCAGACGAAAGCATCCGCGTGTTGGGACACAAAAGATATGGGCACCTTTTTTAAAGGGCATTTTGAAAATAAATTTGACTGCGGACCAGGGCGGTAATAAGCCATGTGTCGGATAAGCAAGAACTATAAGATTATCTGGAGAGGCTTCGATTTCTTCTTTTGGGTTGGCGATATTGATGGGGATGATTTCTGAAGTGATACCTTTGCTGCCGCAGGCTTCATGCAGCCACGCTGCCACGCGATATGAATTACCTGTCCCGCTCAAAAAATATATCTTTGCTTTCTTATAGCCCATTTAGCATCCACATATATGTAACACACCGCCTTCCCCATGGTCTATCACTACGATTTATTATCGGCTCATAGTCCGACTCCAT
>JAOUOQ010000151.1 GCA_029880275.1 Candidatus Aminicenantota bacterium
ATAAATCTCGTATACGGCGGTTTCATAACCATCAAGCGGGAGCTCAATACTTGCCCCAGCGGAATATAACTTCGGGTCTATCCACCGCGTGGGATACACCCGTTCCACCACCAATGAATTCGCATCAGCATTGAGACCCTCAGCGGGGCTAAGCTTCACATTTAGCGTGTTGGATTCAATGTAAGGATTGCGGGCGGCAATTATTCCTCGGTCTCCTTTGAAGTGAGCATACCCATAAGGCTTTCTCTTTCCCGGGTCTCCGCCAATCATCTCGGTGTGTGACAGAACCTGAAAGCGGTCCTTTGCCCAGGCAATTGACCTGGCGATGGCATTCCACTCCCCTTCGGTAAGTATGTCCGGTGAAATATAGAGCTCATACATAGAAACCCCGCGAGCAAAATAGAGCAACGCATTATCGGTAAACTTATCCAGCGGCTCCTCTTCTCCCCCCAATTTTTGTAAATGCCCTTTGATGATTCCGTGGGTCATCAAATTGGCTATGGGAAACCAAAAATCATTTTTTCCATAATCTTCAAAAAGTACCATATCACGATAAGTGATGGCTCTATCCCGGCGGCTGACCGATGGCACATCGGAATATCCGTAGTCGCCTCCCTGCATCCATATCGTGTTAGCATATTTCACCCACCAGGGGCTGAGCCAGGTTCCCGAAGTAATGTTTACAAAGATATCGGGATTTTTCTCTCGCACAGTTCGGCACAAATCGATGACGGTCTCCATTACCGCCCTACGGGAATATATCCCCACAGGATGTCCGTGGTCTGGCTCGCTGCAGGAATACTGTATTCCATCCCATTTGTAATAGCCAACGCCTTCTTTTTCTACAAAGTCGGTTACTCGTTTTTTAAAGAGATGGCGATAATTCTTTCCAGCCAGGCATAATTGGTTTCCCACCACCTCGTATCCGTGGGCTTTCATCCATTCAATCCGCCAATCGCGCTTGGAGTACCCGCCGATGGGACCAAACCACATTCCGAGCGCGGTAGCTGTTTTCTTTAACTCGTCGGCAATAGGCTTCAATCCCCTCGGAAACTCCTTTTCTCTCAATACCCAATCACTCCGGTACACATCCCAGCCATCATCCAGAACAAAAGCATTCAGCTTAATCCCATATTTCTCAACCATATTCTCCCGAAATTTTCTAATAATGCGCATGACATTTTCTTCGTTCATAACCGTGAGAGGGTCCTCTGTAATATCCAGGGAGCGAAGGTCATACCAGCTATTATAAAGAATATATGGCCTTAAAGCTGCAACGCGAATCTTATCCACATACTTGAAGAACCAGTATTTTACATTGCTATCAGGCGTCAATGCGGCGACCGCCCAATCGCTTTCAATCCATTCTTTGCCGACCCGTTCGCCAATTTCCTGACCGCAGAGGACAGAGGTTTTCCCATTTTCCTTTGAATGCAGTCTATTTTCTGATGCCGGGTATTCTAATCCGAAAAATGCCCCACCATCTTTATAGTGCAATGCCGCAGGCTGACCGAACCCCCCCTGCTTGATAACTTTGGCATCGCCAGAAACGATGCTGCGGTAAGCCCAGATTTTTTGCAGAAAATGGAGTCCGAAGGAGGCATCTTTCACCGCCACTTTGCGTCTTATGTAAAAATCGTCAGGTTCAAGTTGATAAGTCAAACGCAGGTCAAAAGGAATGTCAATGCCTTTAAAGAATAACCGCAGCTGTTTCACATCACCTTCAAGCTCTACGATTTCCTGCTGCTCCAGCCGAAAATTTTGTGCGGTCAGCGTTATAGGATTATCCGCATTATTCACTTTTCCCGGTGCACGCCAACCCGTCCACATCACCTCCAGTGCAAAGCCGGCATCGGTTTCCATGGCGAAAGGCTTTGTTTTATATTGTGATGACCACTGCGGCTGAAGAGCGAGTATGTCGGATAGCAGTTTTCCCTGCTCAAAAAGAACTGAACATATAATCTGGTCATTGCTCAACTTGAATATCTGCCTGCTGTTGACCTTTTGTTCTTGATAGGTAACGCTATCAGCCAAACAGCTTGATATAAAGAACACTAATACTATCGCCGTGATAAGTCCGTATAATTTGAAGGATTTCATGTTCGTCCTCCTGATAGCATATTTTGGATTCACGCCTTAAAAATGGTATGTTGGTTTGCCTACCTTTTATTACCTTACAATAGGCGGCGCCTGGCTTATTCGGTCAACTCGTGCATAAAAATCTCTTTCATATAAACTACTCATTTTTAGTCTTCAATTGCTGATGGTCATATCCACTTAAATTAAAATTTTCAAAACAGGTCACGATGTGTATCGCTTAACCACCTTTTGCATCTCTGGCTTTAATCTCTCCATTTCCACGACCAGCTTATACTGGGTGCGGCAGCGGTCCAGGTTGTGCCCCTCACGATGCACTTTATAGTACACATCACCATCAAGAAAATCGGTCAGGAAACGAATTCCTATTTCACAGGTGATTAACTGCCCGGAGAAAGGCAGATGGTCAAGCTCTCCATGTACCAAAAGCTCTTTTACTTCAGAGAGATATCCGCGCACCAGGACTTCGAAAACAGGCATCAGGAAGGAGACTTTGGAAAGGTCGCGCTCATCTTCGGCGCCAGAGTTCGCTGCTGTCCGGACCAGGTCACCGAAATCGTAAAGCGACAGACCGGGCATTACCGTATCCAGGTCCACCAGGCACATCCCCTCTCCGGTCTCCTCATCAAGCATGAAGTTATTGAGCTTTGTGTCATTGTGGGTGACCCGTTCGGGAAGCTTCCCTTGCCGCTGCAAATCAATCAACCGTCCGACTATTGACTTGAACCGGAATGATAATTCTATTTCTTCCCGTGCGCTTTCTGCTCGGTTGAATTTATCCCGGTTGATAGCCTCCTCCAGTGCCGCAAAACGAGCCGGGGTGTTATGAAAATTGGGGATGGTTTCGTGCAATCTTGGTGCGGGAAGGTCGGCTAAATAGCGTTGAAACTGCCCCAGAACCCGAGCAGCCTGAAAAGCCTGCTGTTCATTTTGGATGATATCATAGGTATGCGCCTTTTCTATAAACAGGTAAGTGCGCCAGTAATTACCCTCTCCATCCACATGATAAGACTTGCCATCCTTGGTAAGCACCAGGGTCAGGGCTCGCCTGGACAGATGTTGACAATTCAGCGCTGCAAATTTACTCCTCAGATGATTGGTAACCCGATGTATATTTTCCATTAGCGCTGGAACATTCTTAAAAATCAGGTGATTGATGCGCTGATGTATATAACGGACGAGCGTTCCGGCCTGGTTGTAAGTAACCGCGAATGTGTCGTTGATATGACCGGGGCCATAGGCAATTCCGGAAACAAAATCGCCGCAAATTTGAAAGTGTGACCCGATTTCCCGCAGGTCATGGATTTTCGTTTTCATAACACATATTCACGATGGATGAGAGCTTTGTCGGGCAAATCAATTTAATTCGAAAATTATTATAACGGTAATATAATAATATTACAATGATTTCATCCTGACATTGATATATAGAAGCATATTTTATAACAGATATTGGAGGCCATAGACAAGAACTTTTTGTATGCGAAAATTGGTTACTTTAATGGAACCTTTAAGAGACTACATTCGTATTTTAAGTAGATACAAACTGAGCGAAGAAGATTAAGGGAGAAATGAGGAGAAGGATATTTTATTTAGGAATATTCTTACTGGTTACTCTTTTGCTATCTCATCTTACTCTCTCTGAGGAAAAAATCTTAAAGATACCCCGACTCACTTCTCCCCCCAAAATAGATGGCATTCTGGAGAATCCTGTCTGGGAACAGGAGGCGTTAAAAATCGAGGAATTTCTTCAATTTGCTCCCAAAGAGAAGGGAACCCCTTCGGAAAAAACGGTGGCTTATCTTGGCTATGACCAGAAAAACTTATACATTGCTATTCGCTGCTATGATTCCGAACCACAGAAAATAAGGGCTTCTATAACCAATCGGGACAACCTTTATGACGATGATTGGGTAGTGATATTTTTGGATACATTTAATGAGAGGCGTCGTGCTTTTGAGTTTTTCATTAACCCTGTTGGAGTCCAGGGAGATGCCATTCGCACTGAAGAAGGGGGCAATGAAAACGAGAGCGATAGCTGGGATACCGCTTTTTATACCGATGGAAAGATTAATGAGGAAGGATATACCATAGAAATGGCGCTTCCCTTCAAGAGTATTCGTTTTCCCGATAAAGAGAATAAAGTATGGAATATTGCTATTGGGAGAAATATTCCTCGAAAAGGTGAGATTATTACCTGGCCAGGTATGTCAAGAGAAATACCGGGCCTAATCGTCCAGGGAAGGGAATTTTTAATTCAGGGCAAAGTGGAGAAAGGAAAAAACCTTGAAGTCATGCCCCTGATAACCTCGCTTAAAACACAGGATGAAAAAGTTGACCTCCAACCGGGCGTCAATCTCAAATATGGTGTGAGTTCTGATATAACTTTAGATTTCACCCTCAATCCCGATTTTAGCCATATTGAAGCGGACGCTCCTCAGATTGATATAAATCAGCGGTTTGCTCTGTATTACTCTGAAAAGAGACCCTTTTTCCTTGAGGGGATGGAAATCTTTCAGTTTCCTGAGATTGAAATGGTCTATACCAGAAGAATTATCAATCCTTTCCTGGGAGCAAAGCTCACGGGAAAAGTGGGGCGGCTCACTTATGGATTTCTCTCTGCATATGACCTTAATCCCACAGAGAGCCTTTGGGA
>JAOUOQ010000152.1 GCA_029880275.1 Candidatus Aminicenantota bacterium
TCCAAGGGAGAGATTATTTTTGACGGCCAGGATTTTCTGAACTGAGCTGGACACAATCCCAGCAAATTGAGGATCCTGCTCCATCTCGGCGCAAAGGTGAGAGACAATCGGCATGACCTGCCCACCAGGGGAGGAGAGCATCACCATATCATTGCCGCTTTTAACGGCCTGGACGGTTGATTCCTTCAGGCTGGTAAGGACAGATATTGACCCCATCTCCAGGTCGTCGGTGATGACCAGTCCTTTATAGACCAATGCCCCTTTAAGGAGGTCGTAGACAATCTCGTTAGAGAGAGAAGCTGGCCTCCTCTTGACTGAGACGAGTGCAGGATAGGCAGCATGCCCCACCATTATAAAAGCGCTGTAATGGCTTAGCTCACTGAACACGGAGATATCCTGTTCCCACAGCGTCTCTTTACCAGCCTCGATAACTGGAAGGTCGCTGTGCGGGTCGACCGATGCCCGCCCCAGACCGGGAAAATGCTTGAGGGTGCTCAGGATACCTTCCTCTTTTAATCCCCGGAGGTAGGCTCTCGCGAGTTCGATGACCAGCTTGGGCTGGCTTCCGAATGCTCTTATTCCTATACCGTTGTTATCTCTGGATGCCAGCAAGTCGACCACAGGAGCCAAATTTAGATTTATACCCAACATCTTCAGCAAACGAGCGGTCAACATTCCCTGCCGATGAGCATAATCAGCATTGCCAGTGGCGCCCAGTGCCAGATTGGAAGGGAAAGAGGGAGTAAAAGGGGAAAGTCGGTCTACTATCCCACCCTCTTGGTCTATGGCTATGAAAGGGGGTATGGTGGCGGCTTTTTTCAACTCCTGGCAGAGCGTGAATAGCTGGTGGGGGGATTTAATGTTTCTTGGGAGGAGTAATATGCCTCCCGGTGAGAATTCGCTGAGCCACTTCCTCTCTTCTTCGGATAGCTGTGCCCCTTCAATTCCCACGAAGAAGAGTTGTCCTACCTGTTCTTTTATCTTCTGCTTCTTTTTTTCTATGGCTCTCTCTTAAGACAATAAAATGTTACTCAATTGATCAATATTTCCTATTTTAATCCTTTCTGGAGGGCGTTGAGTAGTGATAAGGCTTCCAGGGGTGTCATTTTGGAAATATCGAGCTTCCTAATTTTTTCCACGATGGGGTGCTCCTCGGGACTAAAAAGAAGCAACTGCTGCTTGTTCCTGGCTTTGCGGGGGACACCTTTCCCCCTGGCTAATTTAGGTATTCCTTCGGCATCCAACTCGTTCTTTTCCAGATTTTGCAGTATCTCTTTCGCCCTTTCAATCACTTCCTGGGGAATTCCCGCCAGGCGTGCCACCTGAATCCCGTAGCTCTTATCCGAACACCCCTCCACCACCTTGCGCAGGAAGATGATGCGGTCGTTCCACTCGCGGACCGAGACATTGTAATTTTTAGCTTTCGGCAGGGTGCGGGCTAAATCAGCAAGCTCATGATAATGGGTGGCAAAGAGGGTTTTGGCAGCGATGCTGGGATTGTTATGGATGGACTCTGCCACCGCCCAGGCGATACTCACCCCATCGAAGGTGCTTGTGCCACGCCCTACTTCGTCAAGGAGGATAAGGCTCTTGCTGGTGGCATGATACAGGATGTTGGCGGTCTCGTTCATCTCCACCAGAAATGTCGATTGCCCACGGACGATGTTATCAAGAGCTCCGATACGGGTGAAAATGCGGTCGATCAGCCCTATCTCCGCTCTTTTCGCCGGCACAAAGGACCCTATCTGAGCCATAATAGCTATGAGGGCTACCTGGCGGAGATAGGTCGATTTGCCTCCCATATTGGGACCGGTAATGATCAAGAGCTGTTCGCTGTCGGGATTCAAATAGGTGTCGTTAGGGATGAATTTCTCGGCTAAATTGGTCTTCTCTACCACCGGATGTCTGCCCTCTATTATGGTAAGTTCCTCCACTTCGGTAATTACGGGGCGGTTATAGCTATTTCGAGCGGCTACCTCTGCCAGCGCAGTGAGCACATCGATGGCAGACAATCCTCTGGCGGTGGTTAATATCCTGGGGGCGGCTTCCGAAACTTTATTCCTGATGCGGTCGAATATCTCATATTCCAGCCGGCGAATTTCCTCTTCGGCACCGAGCACCTTGCTCTCGTAGTCCTTGAGCTCGGGGGTGATAAAACGCTCGCCCCCTACCAGGGTCTGCTTCCGCATATAATCCTTGGGGACAAGGGACAGGTTTGATTTGGAGACCTCGATATAGTAGCCGAAGACTTTGTTGTATCTCACCTTCAAGGTGGATATTCCGGTCCGCTTGCGCTCTCGAGCTTCCAGACGGGCAATGAAGCTCTTGCCCTGACGGCTTATCTCCCGAAGCTCATCCAGGCGCTCATCAAACCCCCCTTTGATCAATCCCCCCTCTCGCAAGGTGAGGGGAGGCTCCTCTGCTATGGCTTTGTCGATTAACTCGCCAACATCAGCAAGCTCATCCAGCTCATCAGTTAACTCCTTCAGGAGGGAAGAAGAACACCCCTTCAGCAATTCCCGGAGAGCGGGAATGAGGGTTATTGAGCTCTTCAAGGAGACCAAATCACGGGCATTGGCGGTATTAAGGGTGACCTTGCTGGTAAGCCTTTCTATATCGTGAAACTGTTTCAACTCCTCTCTAATGGAAGAGCGGAGAATAACTCCCTGATAGAATTCATCCACGGCATCCAGCCTGCGGTCTATCTCTGCTTTGTTCAGCAAAGGCTTAACGAGCCAGCTTTTAAGCAGGCGAGCCCCCATGCCGGTTACCGTGAGGTCGATTATAGAGAGCAAAGAGCCCTCCCTTTTTCCCTCCTGCAGGGAGCGGATGAGTTCCAGATTCCTTTGAGCGATAGCATCGAGAATCATATAATCTGAGCGCTGATAGAAGCTGAGACCGGTAACATGGGCCAGGTCCTCCTTTTGGGTTTCCCGCAGGTAGTGCAAGAGCGCGCCGGCAGACCCGATGGCGATAAGCTTACCCTCTATGCCAAAAGGTTCCAGAGAAGCCGTCTTAAACTGCTCTAAAAGAAGCTGGTAGCCATAGTCGGAAGCAAAGACCCATCCCTCTAACGGACTGATAATCATCTCCGGAAACTCTTCTTTAATTTTTGATAAAAAGCTGAAGTTTTCCGGAACGAGGAGTTCCTTGGGGGAGAAAGTGTTAAACTCGTCAATGAGTTTATTCCACTCTTCGCTCGCTGTAAATTCGGTAGCCTTGAATTCACCGGTAGAAAGGTCAAGGAGGGATATCCCGAAACCCTGATCATTTTGAAACAGCGAGGCAATGTAATTGTTCTCCTTTGGGTCGAGCAGCTGGGTATCCAGGGCTGTTCCAGGGGTTATCACTCGTACCACTTCGCGCTTCACAATTCCTTTAGCGGTCTTGGGATCCTCCACCTGCTCGCAGATGGCTACTTTGTATCCGCTTTTTATCAGCCGGGATATGTAGATGTCGGCAGCATGAAATGGGATGCCGCACATGGGGGTCTTAGGACCCTTCCCCTTATCCCGGGAAGTTAGGGCGATGTCCAATAGACGGGAGGCGAGCCTGGCATCCTCAAAGAACATCTCGTAAAAGTCGCCCATCCGAAAGAAGAGAATAGCGTCAGGGTAGTCTTTCTTTATCTTCTGATACTGTCGCATGGCGGGGGTCAGGGATTTCATCCTTTTGCTCCTGCCAATTTTCAGGGGTTTTCTTTCTTCACAGATATTATCATAAATCGCTGTAATGGGAAAGGGGGATTTACCCTTAAAAATAATATGAAGTTATATTTTACTTGACTTTGCTTTCCAAAAGATATATAAAGATTTCTAAAACTAAACAGGAGGGTTTTCCCATGACCCAAGAAACCTCTTACAAGGTGAAAGATGAAGATAAGGCAATGTTAGTGCTCAGCTATCTGGGCATCCTCTGTCTTATCCCCTATTTTACCGTGAAGAAGGAAAACGAGTATGTGCGATGGCATGCCCGTCAGGGCATAATACTCCTGATTGCTGAAGTTGTTCTCTGGGTGGCCCTTATGATTCTCTCTGCCATCATCGCGTTTGTGCCCTTTCTCTTCTTCTTTATGTCTCTACTCTGGTTCGTCTATATAGTGGGATTTCTTGCGCTTTCTATCTACGGCATTGTTCAGTCGCTCAAAGGCTTGAAGTGGAAAATACCCTTTCTTGGTGACTTTATAGAAAAGATTCCTGCCTGATACCCTTTTCAAAAAAGCGATTCAGGAAAGGGGAGTTGCTGGAGAGATATCGGGAGAATTAACTGCAGCGGGTGTATCCGCAATGGCGACAGGTGACGCACCCCTCTCCAAACTCCAGCAGGCTCCCACACTCAGGGCATTCGGGGCAGATACCGCTGAAGTTTTTCTTTCCGGGGACCATCCTCGGGGAAGATTTTCCGGTCATGGCTTGATGATATTGCTCCAGAGCTTTGGCAATAGCGTCAGAGCATGAAAGGATGATATTCCCATCCGACCACAGGGGAGAAGGGCAGCGGATACCTCGTAATTGCTCGATAATCGCATCAATATCCACCCCAGAGCGGAGGGCTAAGGAAACCAGCCTCCCAGTGGCTTCTGCTTGAGAGGCGGGACATCCGCCCGATTTCCCCATCAGAGCAAATATCTCGTTGGGTCCCTGGTCATCCTCATTAATGGTGATGTATAAGTTTCCGCAGCCAGTACCTATTTTCTGAGTGGTACCTCTGGTCTGATAAGGACGCGGGCGGGGGGTTATTTTTCC
>JAOUOQ010000022.1 GCA_029880275.1 Candidatus Aminicenantota bacterium
TTTGCATCTCCTTTCTCAAGTTATTGAGTTATATTCTGTCTTTCGGAAGACCAGAAAAAATTTTGCTTTCATTTCATGGTATCTCCTTCAACCTTCCCTTTGCAGACAACCTTCATTTCTCCCCTTGGGGTACTGTGGGTCATAAACCATTCGATTTTGTTCCCTTTAACTGTACCTTGAGCCGTGATTTCATTTCCTCGGCGGTCTTTCATGGTCACCGTTAATTTCTCTCCCTCTTGGACTAATTTAACATCTCTGGTCACCTCTTCCCGAGGTGTTTTTTCAGTTCGTATGATTCCATCCTATTATGACTAAAATTTATACCATTTCTGCCAAGTGTCCTTTATATTTTAGACCAAGAAAGGGGATTAAAGGTTAGAAATAGTTAGGGTATTTTTTATCGGTTTTTGATTTTTAGTAGCCTGGAGAGAGAAAGGGGCAGCTCCAGGTCGTTAGCTTCCAGAAGATGAGAGTTGGTTAAGAGCTCTTCAGTTTTACCGTTGGCTCTGATTGCTCCTTGATTAATTATCATACAGCGAGGGCAGACATCGAGCACGAGGTCGAGGTCGTGGGTGGCGATGACAATGGTCTTGGCTAACCCTTTCAGGAGGTTGATAAGACGCCGGCGGTTTTTGGGGTCGGTATTACTGGTTGGCTCATCTAAAGCAAGAATTTCGGGGTCGTAAGAAAGTACTGTGGCGATGGATACTCGTTTCTTCTCCCCGTAGCTTAAGTGATGGGAGGAGCGGTTTTCATAGCATGGCAGTCCTACCCCTTGTAAAGCCTGCTTTACCCTAATTTTAACTTCCTCGGCGGACAAATCCTGGTTCAAAGGAGCAAAAGCGACATCTTCAAAAACAGTAGGTGAGAAGAGCTGGTCGTCGGGCTCCTGGAAAACCAATCCCACCTCTCTTCTGATTTCCTTGAGGTTAGCTTTATTAATAACCTTACCCAGAATTCGCACCTCACCTTTTCCTCTTAAAATCCCATTAAAGTGCAGCAGGAGGGTCGATTTACCGGAGCCGTTAGGACCCACAATAGCAACCTTCTCCCCTTTGCCGATTTCAAGCGATATATTTCGCAGGGCTTCTGTGCCATCCGGGTAGGAGAAGCTCAAATTTCTGACTTCAATGCAGGGTTCATAATGCATGGCTGTGTGTAAATATTTTCACTAATATTATTATGGTTACCAGGGCAAAACCCACCAGGATCTCAGCCATTCTGAGGCGGATGGTATTAAGAGTGCGGATAGTGCCATCAAATCCCCGAGAGCACATAGCACTATAAACCCTTTCCCCTCTCTCGTAAGTGCGAATGAATAGAATTCCTATGAGGGAAGCAGTGCTTTTTATCTGCCGCCATTTTCCGGCGCCAAACTCACGGGACCTCTTCCCTCTGGTAATCCTCATTGCCTCATCCACCAGGATAAAGATATAGCGATACATAAAAGAGAGAAGCAATATGAATACCTTGCTGATCTTCAATCTTTGTAACCCCTGTAGAAGGGAAGGGAAGGTGGAGGTCGAGGAGAGAAGTGTAAGCATTACTATGGCAAGGTAAGACTTTATCACTATTCCCCGAAAAAGTACTTTCCCGCTATATTCTGCGCTCAAGCCGGTTCGGTCAAAAAGGAGGAATAGGCTTATTAGTACTATAAAGGGTATAATCATCAGGGAGCGCTTAAGGATAAAGAGGGGCGGAATTCTGGAGATAATAACCAGAGAGGCGATTATCAGCCCATAGAGGGCGAACTCCAGGAGGTTGCCAGAGTTTGTCAACAGAATAGACAGTACGAAGAAGAGGGCGACCAATATCTTCAGTCGGGGATCAGCCCTATGAATGGGGCTGTTGAGGTTGCTATATCTATCTAAATAGGAGTGTTTCATAGTCTGTTGTTATCCTTTTATGCCCATCTGTTTGTTGGTCTTTCCTTTTTCCGTTCCTTATATTTTCTCAATAGCATACCTATGGCAACCACAGCTCCGAAGACCACCGCCATGCCTGCAAGAGCAGCTAAAGCTGTGGAGGCTATCGGTGAGTTTATTCTTGGAAAACGATATTCGGGAAGAGGAGAGAAATCAGCAGATTGGGAAGCCTTTTGCTGATGTCTGGATATTCCCAGCTTTTCCATAACCATTTCCAATCCGTCGGGCAGCTCAGAGGAAAAAATTGATACAAGAAGACATATTGCCAGAGCAATGAGAATGCCTGTAACGCTCTTTCTTCTTTTCATGCTTTGTCTGAAGACATTCTTAGCAGGTCAGGTCTTATTTTTTTAATAACTGCGATGATGAGTATAGTAATAATGGCTTCCACCACTCCTATCAGGGCGTGTATTCCGGTCATAGCTACTAAAGTTGTTTTCCACGGCGCAATCCCTGACAGCCCCAGCTCTCCGGCACATGCAGCGGCCGGTATGACAACCGAAAGCCATGCTCCTGCTCCACAGGCTAAGAGGAATAATTTTTTGCTCGGATTCCTCAAGAGGGACAATTTAACTATCCATAATCCACTTATTGCCCCCAGTATGGCGATGTTTAACAGATTTGCCCCCAGGGCAAGCAGTCCCCCATCCTGAAAGACGAGACATTGGATAAGAACCACTGCCGCCATAACTGTAGAGCCCTCCCATACTCCCAGAAGTAGAGCAGCTAAAAAACCCCCCAGTAGATGCCCCGAGGTCCCCCCGGCAATAGGAAAATTGAACATCTGCGCCGCAAAGATAAACGCACCCATTACCCCCATTAGGGGAACCGTTTTTTCTCCCAGTCTCCCCTTGGTTCTCTTAAGGGCGATAGCTATCCACCCTGCGGAGATACCGTAACAGAGAAGGGTGGTCTTAGGGTCCAGAAAACCATCTGGTATATGCATAATGCCTCGTAGATTAAAGCTATTATAAATTTGGCTTATTATCTTACCACAATATAAGGGAATTTGAAACTGGAAAGGGAACTTTTGTCGCCAGGTATCACTTAGGATGGTTAAAAAATCATTTCCTTGCGGATGAGATTGTGCTACAATAATAGAACTTTTAATGTTTAGATGAAGTAGATAAGAAGAAAGTTTTTTCTAATGTGTAAAATGATGCCCAAAGGATACATTAATCCTTGGGCGCTAATCTTAAATAATTATCTTATTTCTCTATTTTGCTTGAAAGAGTTCTAAAAAGGATTGCAGATTATTCACCCCGGGGTGGATTAATTGAGCAGGAGGTAGATCATGAAAAAGTTGACCTTAATGCTTTTATCTATGGGCTTTTTGTTAGGATTCATATGTGGGCAGCTACTTGCAGCGGATGAATCCTCCACATCCAGCAGCGTTTCCGAAACTACAGTAGCTGAAAGAAGCCCTAACTCAGAGATTTCTCTCCTATCTGACGCTTCCAGCGAAGAGAAGAAGACAACACGATTCACGGTGTCGCTCTATTCAGGACTGGGAGCTGGCAACATCCATACCGCTCTATCCTTCGGAGGAGCTTTTGATTATTTTCTTAAGGAGAAGATGGCCATAGAGATAGAGGGAGGATACTCCCTGGGAGGAAAGGATAAGGTAACCATCCCAGAGGTAATGAGCTTCAGTGTTACGGGACCCGGGGTTTACCATTTTCTGGCCAATCTCCTTTATGACCTCAAGAAGATAAGAAAGTTCGTCTTCTATGGCAAGGTAGGAGCTGGGGGGGTGGGCTCTTCTTCCAAAGAGGTAGTGGCTAACCCCAGAGCAAATTTATTCTATAATGTGAGATACGATCCGGTTAAGGATTTTGCTTTAAGCATTGGGGGCGGATTCAGATATCAACGAAGCTCCCATTGGTTTATAAGGGTCGACCTCAAACAACTGATAATCTTTGCAGAAGACACTTCCGGTATTTTTATTGCTTTAGGCGGATTGTGCTATTCTTTTTAGAGCCAATAATTGCCGCCCTCCTTTCGCTCTTTATTCATAAAATGCGGTATAATTACATATCCACCATCGCCCAAATTCAAAAACAGCAGTATATACATGAGTGACTGTCGTCTCTGTTCGGTAACCATCGCTCTCTCTTATGCTGACAATATTAGTAGTAACGCTGATATCAGAGGCACGCGTTGGGGTTAGGTGACCGATGCTCACATCGGAGAGGAAGTAAATTTTCAGGATAAATGGCTCAATCTGATATTTAGCTTGTAAGTAGAGGATAGTGTCTTTCTGATGCTCTCTACCATAGCATGAGAGACTGAAGTCCTTGACGATCTCATCTACATCGAGGTACATTAAATTTTCGAACATTCGGAAGAAATTTATTATCATCTCCGAAATTATCCTCTCTGCCTCTTCTATGTTGAATGGGGAGGCTACATACAATTGCTGGGAGGTTGATCCGATAGCTCCCACATTGTCCGAGACTGTTAGCACTACTTCAGGATTCCCTTCCTCTTGATACATATGATTGACAATCTTCCCTTCCTCTTTTTCTCCATCTCCGAAATCCCAGCTATATTCGCTTATTTCCCCGTCGGAGTCATAAGAGTCTGAAGCATCAAAGATGAAAAGGGTATATTGGGCATAGCCGGTGGAAGGGGTTACATTGAAAGAAGCCACCGGGCAAAGGTTAGGGAAAACAGAGAAAAAACCTTTTGCAACGCTGGTGAACTCCAGGGAATTCTGGACTATGATGTTGCGTGATCCCACCTGGGCTTCTGGAAGGACCGATATGGTGGCAATAGCTAAATTGGAGCTTTTCACATCCACCTGGCTAACATCAATTTCAGCTCCGAAATTGAGTATCATATTGGGAGTGAAATTCTTTCCCTGCATAGTTATATTTTGATTAAATGCACCCTGTCCAACAGAGTTCGGCTCTACTTTTTCTATATCAGGAGGCAATGTGGGGGAGGTGATTTTGTTCTGGCAGCCTATAACAATAACAAATCCTACCATAATGCAGCATAATAAGAAAATCTTTTGCCTCATAGTACCCTACCTCTCAATTTTGTATCAGTTATTACTACTTTTATTTACTAATTGATGGAGAAATCCTCTGCGCATGAATGATGAGAGCATAGCCTTGCAAAAAGAAAAGCATCTTATCCCCCTGGGATAACAGCCAGAGGATGGGATAGACTATCTTGTATACACACAGCTTTTTCTGATGATGCTTAAATTCCTCGGCAGAGGAAATAGTCAAATGACCATTCCTCAGCTTCTCCTTCTTTCGTCTTCCAAATATGACATTATACACTAAATTCAGCGCATATTCGATAAATTCGGTAAAAAACCTGGAATAGGTGGAAGAGGAGACCACCTGGAATCCCTCCTTCTCCAATCTCCTGATGAGCGCCTCGAGCTTATAGCCTTCGCGAACATGTCCATACTCTTCCAGGGTCAATCCACTCTTCCTTTTCAGCAGATTTACTATATGAATTCCTCCCACCGATGGGGTAGATAAATAAAATTCCCCATTCTCCTTTAAGGTTCTCTTTATCTCCCTCAGGCAGGCTTCATCGTCTTCCACATGTTCTAAGATGTCCAGGGCGACAACCACATCAAAGGCGCCATCTTGAAAAGGAAAGCGATGAGGCTGAAGCTGGACAACATTGTCCCTGACCAAATCTCTGGTAGCCATAAGATTAGCATAATCCAGGTCAGCGCTGACCCATCTCCCCCCCATTTGCCGTAGGAAATAGCTTATGGTTCCCTTGGCACATCCCAGATCAAGGCAGAGCTTATTATCCAGAGAGGGGATAAGAGAATGGAGGAGCTTCACCTTTTGCTTCTTTTTGAGAGAGTGGCGATAAATGCGCAGTTGCCAGCTCTCGTAAGGTTCCTCCTCTGCCGACTCCTTTTTCATCGCCAATGTTCTTCCTTATACCTCTTTCTCCCGATACACCCTCTTAAACCATCGCCGCATTAACTTGTAACCCAGAAGATTCTCTTTGAGGAAAGTTCTCATGTTAATGGTAGGTATCCCGAGGAGGGTCTTTCTCCAGAGACGGTCGCAGCTTTTGCAGGGGCTAATATGGTCGTAGTTCCGGGTAATAAAGCCCCGCCGTAAGCTGATCATAGCCTCCCCATTCCACACCTCCATAAGAGATGAATTCAGCAGCGAGCCAAGGGGGATCTCAGCAAAGTAATCCTGAGGGCAGGGGAGCACTGTCCCATCCCAAAGGATGGTCATGGAATACCAGCAGAAAGTGCAAGGGGAGTAACGCTTCCCTTTCGCCTCCGCAACCCTCTCCTCGGGGATGTTCCCACCCCAGTTGTGGGGGAGCTTTATATACAGTCTGTCCAGGAGCAGTCTATCGAACTGGCGAATAAAATCTCGCTGGACTCCGGGAGAGACCTCATCTCCGGAGTCTATAGTCTGGAATATAGTATAAGGTTTTTTAAGTCTCAATTTTTGCTTGAGGCGGAGGAAATTGAGGATATTATTGAGGGTTTTTTCGAAATGCGCATTGACCCGGAGCCTCTCATAGGTCTCTTTCTCAAAACCATCGAAGGAGAAGGATATAAGGTCAAGCCTTGAGCGTAGAAGCTCTCGGGACATCTCCTCGTCCATAATGGTGGCATTGGTATGGAGACGTGTTTTCAACCCCGCCTCTCTGGCTAAGACTATCATGTCTATAATTCGCTTATGAAAGAGGGATTCCCCGCGATGGCAAAGATTTATATCGTAAGCGTTCCCTTTCGCCTCGCGGATAATCTTCTGGTAAAGCTCATAGCCCATATATCCTCGTTCCACCGGGCGAGGGGAGCTCTGAGGACAGAAAGGACAGCGGAGATTGCAATAATTTGTGGGCTCGAGCCAGATGCGAAGGGGGGGATATTGACAGACCTCCGTCCCCTTTTTATACCCCTGGTAAGCGTTCCACAAATGACTTAAATGCTCACTCTTTCCCATTATCTTGTGCCACTGGTATGAATTCTACCCCAGCAATGCGATATTTCCAAGTATTACTAAAGATAACCATTCTGGACATACCACCCCAGGGTCTGTCTTAGCCCCCGCTCCAGATTTACTTTGGGGCGGTAGCCGAGCTCTCTTTTAGCTTTGCTGATATCGTAAGCCCTGTTTTTCGCAAAAAAGGCGATCTTTGAAGGGCTCAGCGGCGGCTCGAAGCCCAGGAGCTTCCCGCTCAACCCCATAATCCAGCCAAAGGGACGCAAGGTCCATAAAGGAAGCTTTACCGAAGGGAGCTCCACTCCCAGCAGAGAGGCTATTTTATTAATCAACTGCCCCACGGTTATGAACTCGTTGCCTCCAAGGATAAAAACCTCTCCATTGGGGATATTTAGCTGGGCGCATAAATATAGACCCTGAGCGACATCCTTCACATAGACGGGATGCTGTAAATTGGTTCCTTTGCCCGCTATTATAATTCTCCGCCGCCTGATGGCACGGAACAGTTTCAAGGTTCGAGTATCCCGGGGACCGTAGACCCAGGTGGGTCGGGCTACTACCACCGGGAGGCCATTTCTGGCAAACTCTAAGGCAAGCTCCTCGCCCCTGCATTTCGACTTTTCGTAAATTTCATCAGGATTGTAAGGAGCTTCTTCATTGGCGGGCGGATTTTTAATATTTCCTGAGACAGCTACTGTGCTGCAATATACAAACCGAGAGATATCTGTTTTTCGGCAAGCCTTCAGGATATTCTCCGTCCCCTGGGCATTCACTTTGAAAAACTCCTTATGGGAGATGGGAGTCGCTCCCAGAGCGGCAGCCAGATGGAATACCACATTTACACCGTTAACTGCCTCCCGCAGGGATAGAGGGTCTAATATATCACCCTGGATAAGCTGTATTTTCTTGCCGAATAGTTTCTGGGCTACGTCCGGCTTTCGCACAAGGATTTTGACTCTGGCTTTCTTGTTGAGGAGGTAGCTAATTAGATGGCTACCAATGAATCCTGTACCTCCTGTGACCAGCGCTTTCAACCTTTCACCCCACCTTTCTGTTAGCTTTAATAGTAAGAGGGCCACCGAAGAAGGAGTTAATTTTCAGCCTGCCAAAAAGACTTTCAGTTGCGGTGGTGAATTTCACCGACTTAAGCTTGCGGTGGACAGCCAGAGGCAGCACAAACTCTCGGTGGGTGGAGACTATCTGGAACCCATGCCTCCGCAGCTGCCTTTTAATGGCAGCCACCCGCAAGATGCGGTAGGTTTGAGTCTCTTTGTCCAGAAGCTTCCTCAGATGCAAATAAGGAGGGTGAAGCAGAGCGAAGCTTCCTGCCGGAGAGAAGTCAAAAACCACCCTCTCTCTGGCTACACGGCAGAACTCACCGATTACCTTTTTCCAATCTTTGGCATGGATCAATAAGCGGAAGGAGATTGCCATATCGAAGCTAAAATCAGGATAGGGGAGTTGATGAGCATCCCCATGTTGGAAGCTTATATCTGCTCCACAGACTTCCGCCTTATCTCGGGCTATGGTTAACATTTCGGCGGAGGCATCCAGTGCGGTGACTCTGGCGCCGAAGAGGGCAAGGGGGATGGCAATTCTGCCTGTGCCTGCTCCAATGTCAAGAACCGTCTTCCCCTTGAAATCCCCCAGCAGAGAAAGGAGAGTGGCTTCCTGTCTTTGCTGGATTAATTGACCAATAGGTCCCCCAAACCTATCCTCATCAAATTTTGCGGCTGCCTCCTGGCTGGCATATACCCTGTAGCTGTAATGAGTCTTGGGGAGCTCTTTCTTTCTAATGGAAGGGTTTCCCCTCTTTTTGGTTTTTATCTGGCTGAGATGCTGGTAGCAGAGCTTAACCTTCTTCAGATATTCCGGATAGCTGTATCTGGTCTCTACCAGTTTCCTGGCGCTTTTGGTGAGCCTCTGGCAGAGGTTATGGTCTTTAAGCAAAAGGTTTATCCCCAAAGCGAAGGATTTAGGCTCGGGGTCGGTCAAAACAGCTACTTCCGGATTAAGAACCTGCGTGTGAGCGGAGATGTTGGTGGCGACAATAGGCTTGCCAGTGGCAAGGTAGAGATAGATTTTCAGCGGGACATTATCGCCTTTGATTCTGGGGGAGATCAAAATGTCGGCTAATTTGATATACAAGGGCATTTCTTGATGGGGTCTCTCTCCGGTGAAAGACACATGCTCATCAATTTTCAATTGACGGGCCAAAGCCTTAAAACTAACTATCTGCTTCTCCTTCCCTCCGACGATGAGGAAGTGGACATTATCGCTGCTGCCCACCACTGCAGGAATCGCCCGCAAAAGCAGCTCCAACCCCTGATAGGGCTCAAAGGTTCCGGTGTAAAGGATTACCCTTTTATCCTGCAACTTTAGGCTCTTCCTGAGCCTCCGGAGTTGCGCTTCATCCCCCTCATGCTCGTCAAACTTCAGGGGCGGATTTTCGATGATGTAAATCTTTTTGTGTGGATCGATCTTTCTCACCACTTCTTCAAGATAAGGACAGATGCCGATTATCAGATGCGACCCTTTAATGATGCTTCGCTCCATCAACGAAACCAGTTTAATTATGCTTCGGGAGCGGGTGAAGTTGAAGTTGACCATCTGCTGAGTCAGGTGGGAGTGCATGTCGTAAAGGTTGGGTATCTTGAAGAGTCGGGAAAAGATGACCCCCATAAACCCAGCTTCCTCATGAGTGTGGATGAAGTCATAATGGTTTCGACACAGAAGAAAAAGGGACTTAAAAAAGAGAAAAAAGTTAAGGGGCAATTTTGCCCATGAAGGTCCAACCTTGACTCCTATTATCCCCGGCGGCCTGAAAGAGCGGAAGATGCGGAGGTTAGGTATCTCCACATCCTCTCCGAAAGGGTAGGTCGCCAGGTCGATATGATAACCAAGCTCTGAGAGGGCTTTTATCCGATAGTATTCGCTGAACGGTGTTCCCCGGGGCTGGAAAAATGGCTCCGGGGCAATCATTAATATTTTCATGCCTCTGCTACCTGCTACTGGCTGAGCCATGAGATAGAAGCTTGTGAAACTTAACCTTTATAAAAGTTTTAAACATGGTCATATATCGCTTAAAATCGCTATAAGTGCGGATGCTTCGAATAGCCCTGGGTATCTTATTGAGAATCCTATACCGCTGTCCCTCAGCCCATTCAAACATCAGCCTGCTCAGATACTCCCAGGAGAGCTTATCTACAAAGATAGGCACATTCCCCTGAGCTGAAGGGAGGGTAATCACCCCTCGCTGGTCTTTCTTAGCCCAGGAGAAATCAGCCGGGAGAAGCCCTTTCTCTTTGGCGGTTGCCTCCAGGCGGGTTCCGGGGTAGATATGAAGCAAGCTCAGGCTTATGTCGCTGTGAGCCGGCCAGTTCCTCATCATCTCCATAGTCTGCTCTATGTCCTCCTCGGTCTCTTCGGGATGGGAGAAGATAAAAAAGGGATTGGTCTTAATCCCCAGCTCATCACACCAGCGGGTTACCTCCCTGACCTGCTGCAGGGAGATTTTCTTGCCGATGACCTCGTCGAGAATCCGATGGGAGCCCGATTCCACCCCGAAGGCGACACAGTAACAGCCCGATTCCTTCATCTTTTGCAGCAGCTCTTTGTCCACAGTGTCCACCCTGATCTCGCAGAACCAGCTGAGATCGAGCTTTGCCTCTATCAGTTCTTGGCATATGTCCCACACCCTTTGCCGGTTGGTGGTGAAGGTATCGTCGAAAAACCAGATGCCCTTAATCCCATAATTATCCACCAGCTGTGTGATTTCTCGGAGGACATTCTCAGGTGAGCGAGCCCGAAACCGCCGCCCCCAGCTGTTCTGGGTGGCGCAGAAATTACAGGAGAAGGGGCAGCCTCGGCTGGTTATCAGGTTGGCATGCTTTACCTTTCCTTTTTCGGGCACCTCAAGGATAAAGTTGTATTTGTACCAAGGCATGAGATGCCAGGCAGGGAAGGGGATAGAGTCTAAGTTTTCGATGAAATGACGACGAGGGTTGTTCTTGACCTCTCCGTTCCTGCGATAGCTGAGCCCCAATACCTCACCGTAATCCTTCCCCTCCTCCAGACAGCGCCCCAGCTCCACCATGGTGGCTTCTCCTTCTCCGCGCACTATAAGGTCGAGAGCGGAGATGTTCTTTAAGGTGTCTGTCGCCGTGGGGGTGACATGGGGTCCACCGGCTATGGTGATTACTCGGGGGAAGGCTTTTTTGACCTGCTCTATGAGTCGGAAGGCTTCAAATCGGTTTTCCGTGGTGAAAGAGAATCCCACTGCAGAGGGGGATATTTTCTTCAGCATACCCTCCAGTCTTCTCCAGGAGAGATGCTCTACATGGGCATCGATTATGTGAACCTCATGCCCCTCCTGCTCCAGCGAGGAGGCTAAATAGCCAACTCCCAGCGAGGGCATCAGAGCTCCCTTCTGCCATCTCTCCGCATAATATCCCCCGGGAGGGATTATCAACACAATGCGCATCTTATTAATCCATCAAAAAACCCGCTTTCAGCGATGACTTATCGCTTCGTGTGGTTCCTTAAGAATGTTAACTCAAACTCCTTCTATTGTCAATAGTTATGCCGAAATGATGGAAAGGGTGAAAATTAGTTGCTCCCTTAAAGGTGGGCATGCTTATAGAAGTTCAGCCGATATCTCATTGCCAGATATATAACTCAGGCAAAGGATTCGAAAAAGTCTTTAAGCTTAGGTTCCCGGCGGAGATTGCTTGCTGGAAGGAACTTTTTTGCCACCGACCCGCCTTCGTTTAATAAGAAGCCATATCGCTGCAAGAGATAAAATCCCGATACCCCAGGCGTAGTAAACTACCCTGGTATATGTCTCTACCCTCTGCTCAATGCGGAGGGCTCGCAGCGGTGGAATGGAGGGGAAGAACTGTTTCTTACTGATAGAGCTTTGCTTCTGTGCCTGCTTGAAAGCTTTAAAGAGAAGCGTATCAGCCCCTTCCCCCTGACAGTAGCGAATCCAGATGGAGTGAAATCCCGGCAGCAAAAAGATTTCACCGCTAACCTCCCTCAGTGAATGAAATCCCCCATTATCAACCACCAGGATATCGTCGACAAATATCACGGAACCGTCATCGGAGGCGGTGGTGAACTCATATACACCAGCCTCCTCAATAAAAAGATAACCCTCCCATTCTATGCTGTAATTCTTCCGGTTGGGGGAGAGTTCCTCTATCTTAGCATTCTTAAGGTCAATCTTTTCTTCCAGCTCCTTAAATACAGGTTCATCGTAGAATCCGCGGTTATTGTAATAGAGGGTCTCCAGCCCTCGGGGAATACTGTATTTCTTTTCTAGGCGATAGCTGACCACCGAGGCGACAAAGAGGGCAAGAGCAAACGCGGAAAGCCCCTTTTTAATATAATAGTATCTATTATTGAATTCTTTCATCTTAAAAAGAGCATATACTGTTTATCGCATTAGAGATGAGCTGATACCCTTTCTCCATATATATCAAATGGAGTTTAGCTCAAAGCAGCGGGATAGAGGAGACATTTAAAACCTATCTGGTCTCTTTCTGGATGTGGCTTCTTTTCTGTTCTCCACCACCTTGGCGGGAATACCATAAGCCACGGAAAACTCCGGAATATTTTTGGTGACCACCGAGCCTGCCCCAATAATGGAATCCCTCCCCACGGTAACCCCATCCAGCACCACCACATTCGAAGCCAGCCAGCAGTTCTTTTCAACTACAATTCCCCCTCTGGTCAGGGAGGGTTGCTTGATTATAGGGAGGTCGATGCGTGAGAAGTCGTGATTTCCACCGGCAACCAGATGGCAGAAGGCAGCTATAATGACATTTTCCCCTACTATCAGCGAGCTCTCTGACTGGAATATGCTGTTCATAGCCACCGTGGTGTTGCTCCCTATCTCAATGAAGCCCCCCTTGCAGCCTAATATCACATTTTTGGTTATGATGACATTATTTCCAATTTTTATGTAGCTGTTCTCCCCTTTGGCATCGAGCACCGCGTTGTCGTCAATGATTGCACCACTGCCTATGAAGATCTTGGCAGGGTGCCTGATGGTGATGTTCCTTCCAAATACCACCCCCTTTCCTATTTTGCCAAAGATACAAGGATAAAAGAGTCTCCTCAAAAAAAGCCCCACCGCCCCTGGCAGCCAGCTGAAGAGGGTCAGCACCAGCTCGTATTTTAAAAAGTCAAAAAAACGGCTGCTTCCTACAAACAACTGCTTATAGCTTTGAAAGGGAGATCGGCTGATATCTTCAACTCTGTCTTTAATTATCGTCATGCGGTTGTCTTTTTTCATCGGTCGCTTTTGTTCTCCTTAAGATTTATAAATAATAGCAGATTTTTCCAAAACTGGCAATATCAAAGAGCGGAAAAAGCCACCCTCACAGCCGAGAAATAAAATTTGACATCAACTATGTTATATATTATTATAACACCTAACATAAAGATATTCAGGCAAATAGAGGGGGTTTTAGAAAAAAAGAGGTGAGATAGAATAGAAAAGCGATGAAAAAAATCAAGGTTATGGAGGTTTGTGACCATCTGGGCTGGAGAAGCTCCAAGGTGCATGGGGTGGTGAGGTTGTTCACCTTTATCCTTGATCGCTTTGACAAAGAGAAGTTTGACATCACCTATTGCTGCCTACGCGAGCCTTCTGACGCCGGCAGAAAGCTGGAGTCAATGGGAGCACGTATCACCTACCTGAGCCGCTCGCGCTTCAATCCTCTCACCTTCTTTGACCTCTACCGCCTCTTTAAAGAGAATCAAGTTGATGTTGTCCATCTTCACGGCAACGGAGCCAGCACCTTTGGACGGCTGGCGGCACGAGTGCTGGGCATACCAAATGTGGTACACGAGCACGGTGTCCAGCCCAAGCTGCCCCGATATGCTATATGGACCGACCGTCTTCTGGCACCTCTCAGCTATAAGATTGTAGCCGTGGGTCAAGCGGTGCGAGATTGGGTAATAGAGAGTAAGAAGGTTGACCCCTCGAGAGTTGAGGTTATCTATTTTGGAGTCCCTCTGGAGAATTATAAACAGGCGACCGCGGAAAAAATGCGTGCAGAGAAGGAGAGGCTGAATATCCCCCCTGATTACAAGGTGGTGGGAACGGTCTCCCGATTATACGAACAGAAAGGCGTCCGCTATTTTATTGATGCCATTCCCCTTATCAGGGAGAAATACCCCAGGGTTAAATTCATAGTTGCGGGAGACGGACCCTTACAGGAGGAGCTGGAGCAGCAAGCGCGCCAGGTAGGAGTGGAGGCGGATACTATTTTCACCGGCTTCTGTCCTGATATGCCCTTTATTTTAAGCCTGTTAGACATCAAGGTTCTCCCCTCCCTATGGGAAGGAGTCCCCTTCACCGTATACGAAGCAATGGCCATGGGAAAGCCCATAGTCTCCACCAATGTCGATGGGCTGAAAGAGGTGCTGGAGGATGGCAGAAATGCACTGATGGTGCCCCCTAAAAAACCCTCCTTGCTGGCGGAGAAAATTCTCTATCTCTTAGAAAACGAGGAAGTAGCCAGGAGCTTAGGGGAGCGAGCCAGGGAGGACTCCAAGAGGTATCACATCAACCTGACTGTGAGGAAATTTGAAGAGCTCTATCGCCAGATGTACGCCCTGAAAAGTGGGAAGGCTACAGCTTGATTAATGGATGATAAGGGCTTTACCTTTTATGATTGGTTTTCCAAGCGACCCCGCACCCGTATGGGTTTAAAAAGAAGAGCTAAAATAGAGAAGTCCAAGTTCCAGCGCCTGCGGAGATATATTCCCCCCAGGGCGCTTCTGTTGGAGATAGGTCCCGGAGAGGGGCGCTTTGCCGAGCTTTGCCGAAGAGAGGGTATCAGGTATTTCTGTATTGAGCCGAGCCCCCCTCTGCAGAAAAGATTGAATGAGAATGGGTATCCCACCATTGGCGGCTTTGTCCCCCCTATGGCAGTAAAATCTCATAGCATTGATGTGCTCTATGCCGACCAGCTGCTGGAGCATATGCCAGATTTTAACGCGGCGGTTCATTTTATAGCCGAGTGCAGCAGGGTGCTGAAGAACGAAGGGTATCTGGCTCTTATTTTTCCTAACTACCTGAAGGAAAAAGAGTTTTTCTTCGACATTGATTACACCCACAACTTCATTACCACCGAAAGGCGGGTGGAGCAGATGCTGTTTGACTGCCGTTTTACCCCGATGGACAAGGTTTTTTCTATTGGGTGTACTACTGGTATCCGGCGTTATTTTATTAAAGCAGCCACCTTCTTCCTCGGTTGGGGCATTACTGCTCACATCTTTCGGATATTTAAAGCAAATGATTTGT
>JAOUOQ010000153.1 GCA_029880275.1 Candidatus Aminicenantota bacterium
CTCAAAGATGTGCAAGAAGAGCTGCAAACCCTCGGAATTCGCTCACTCTTTGTTGCTCCTATAATGGATAAGGACAGGCTATTTGGCACCCTTTTTCTGCGGATTTGCAAGAAAGAGGGACATCTTACACCTCAGGAAGTGACTCTCTGCCGAATTGTCTCCAACCTTATTTCCAAGGTCTTCTCTGATAAGCACTATATGGAGGAGCTGATAGAGACCAACCAGGAGCTTAATCGCCTCAATCAGCTCAAGACCGAATACCTCTCCAATGTTTCCCATGAGCTGCGCACCCCGCTGTCGTCCATAAGGGGGTTTGCTGAGACTTCCCTCCGACTAAAGCTCCCTCCTGAGAAGCAGAGGGAGTGCGTGGAAATTATCTTCAAGGAGAGCGAGCGGATGGAGCGGATGGTTAATCAGGTGCTCGATATATCCCGCATAAGCCGGGGTAAGCTGGCTGAAGAGCTGGTGAAAAAGGAGCTGGACCTCACCTCTGAGCTGGAAGCGGTGGTCAAACTCTTCACAAAATCTGCTAATAAAAAAAGCATTACCATGCAAGAGAGGTTTGGTAAGGAACCTCTTCCCTTGTGGGCAGACCAGGACCGTATACGGCAGGTGATTGGCAACCTTCTCTCAAACGCCATAAAGTTCTCCCATCAGGGGGGAACTGTCTATATCACCACCGGTAAGGAGAACCAGCAGGTCTCCTTCAGTATTGTTGACGAGGGAATCGGCATTCCGCCGAGCGACCTCCCTTACATCTTCGAAAAGTTTTACACCGTTGAGCGAGGGCGGGCTCGCAGGTTCCCGGGAACCGGGGTGGGGCTCTTTCTGGTCAAGGAGATAGTGGAGCTCCATGGGGGAAAGGTAGAGGTGCAAAGCTCTCTGGGTAAGGGGAGCACTTTCACGGTGACCCTCCCCGCCGGGCGCGCAGCTGAAGGAGGGCAGTAGAGAGATGCCCCTGCCCAAAATCCTTATCGTGGACGATGAGAGCTACATTCTGAAACTGCTGGAGTTCAACTTCCAGGAGGAGGGCTTTATGCCATTATGTGCCGCCAATGGTCCCAAGGCCATAGAGACTGCTCGCCGGGAGACCCCCTCACTTGTCCTCCTCGACATCGCCATGCCAGAGATGGATGGCTTCCAGGTTCTCAAGGAGCTCAAGGCAGATGCCCGCACCAGAAATATCCCCGTAGTGATGCTCACGGTGAGGGTGTACGAGGAGGACGAGCGGGAGAGCTACTCTCTGGGCGCGGTGGAATACATCACCAAACCCTTCAGCCCCCTGCAGGTTGTTCAGCGGGTAAAGGAGATTCTCAGAATAAGCTAAAGGTGAAGGAGAAAAATGGAGCTGAAAGAGAGAATACTAATCGTCGATGACAACCGGGAGAGCCTGAGGGATATATATCGCCTCTTAGCCGACAACAAATATGATGTCCTCTGCCTCCCCACCATGAAGGACGCCCAGCAGCTCCTTGAAAAGGAGCCCTGCGACCTCCTCATCCTCAAGGAAGAGCTCCCCGATGGCTCAGGGCTGGAGCTGCTCCGCCAGGTCAAGAAGGAGGAGTGGCAGATGGAGGTTATTCTGATAAACCACCACGGCACCACCAGCTCGGCGGTGAGAGCCATCAAAGAGGGCGCCTTCGACTACCTGATTCCTCCCCTTCCCAAGGAAAAGATTCTCCTGGCGGCAAAAAGCGCTCTGGAGCACCGCCAACTCCTTGCCGAGAGGGATTACTTCCACACTCAGCTCCTCAGGCAATACAGCTACGATAATATTGTCGGCAAAAGCCCGCCTATGCAGAAGGTTTTTGAGCTGATAGAAAAGGTCGCCCGCACGAATACCACGGTGCTCATCGTCGGTGAGAGCGGCACCGGCAAGGAGCTGGTCGCCAGAGCCATCCACTATCACAGCGCGCGGAAGGATAAGCAGTTTATGACCATAAACTGCAGCGCCATCCCCGAGGAGCTCCTGGAGAGCGAGCTGTTCGGCTATGAGAAGGGAGCGTTTACCGACGCCGTAAGACCCAAAAAAGGGCTCCTGCTGGAGGCCAATCAGGGAACTGTCTTTTTCGACGAGATTGGGGAGCTGCCCCCCAACCTGCAGGTCAAGCTTCTGCGAGTCCTTCAGGAGAAGGAGTTAAAGCCTCTGGGCAGTGCGCGAACCCTGAAAGTCGACCTGCGGGTCATCTCCGCCACCAATAAGGAGCTGGAAGAGGAGGTCAAAAAGGGGCGCTTTCGCGAAGACCTCTACTATCGCATCAATGTCCTCACCATCCACCTGCCTCCCCTGCGCCAGCGCCCGGAGGATATCCCCCTGCTGGCTGACTTCTTCCTCCGCCACTACTCCCGTGAGACAGGAAAGAGGATAAAGAAAATCTCTCCGGAGCTGATGCAGTTCCTTCTCAATTATCCCTGGCCCGGCAATGTAAGGGAGCTGGAGAATATGATAGAGAAGGGGGTCATCTTAGCCGAGGGGGAGACCTTGCGGCTGAAAGACCTCAGCTATCAGATAGGTGGAGAAGGATTCTCCTTCGACCATCTGGATGAGACCCTCTTCTTGCGACCATATAACGAGGCCCGGAAAATAACCCTCGATAACTTCTCCGCCGAATACATCAAGCGGGCGCTCATCCGCCACAAAGGAAATGTCACCCGCGCCGCCCTGGCTATGGGCATAAAGCGCCAGAGCCTCCACCACATAATGAAAAGGCTCCGCATTAAAGCTTCCGATTATAAATAGTTATTCCCATATAGGCGACGAGGACAGGATACTGCCGTAATTTGTCATTGCCTTTATCCCTTTATTTTTAATGAGATGCACTCCTTTTACGTCTTTAATGAAATATTAATATGACATTTATGCCAAAACTCCCTCCTGTTATCTGATATGTCATCCGATAACTTATTGATATTCAAGGAGATATTTATGCGACAATTAGTGGCAATGCGGACGGGCATGGTATGGTATTTGCTTAATATATTAACTGTATCTTTATGGAGGATGTTAGCGCATATAGATAGGATTTTCCCCCGGGTAAAAGGGGAGGAGAGGGGAAGCTTTGATTCTGACAATTTTACCTTCGGCTTTTTATTCACATCTCATTATCTCAAAACTTGGTAAGGGTCTCATTTTCCCCCTCCTGTATAGTTCTCAGGTGAAATGATGAAAAGAATGAGGAATGACGCCGGCGTGACATTGATGGAGATTATGATCATCGTGGCTATTATGGCCATATTAGCCGTGGTCTCTGTGCCCAATATTAGCAGATGGATTTCTTCCCAACGGCTTTCAAGCACTGCCCAGCAAATTGCTTCAGAGATGCAAATTGCCAGAGCCAAAGCCGTCTCCGAGAGACAAAATATCAATTTTACCATCGTCACCGGAATGGGATTTTATGCCAGCTATCAATACTCCCCTGGGGGACAGTTAAAGCATTGCACTCACTCTGTCACCATCAGCGGAGTTTCCGGCGACAATCCCATCGTTTTTAACTCCCGGGGGATGGCTTCCAATGATACCAATGTTAGCCTGATAAATGAGAAGGGGATGACTAAAGCGGTAAGTGTCAATGTAGCAGGTCGGGTGGAAGTGAACTAAGGAATATGAGCTATGAAAAAATTATTGGTTAAAATGAAAGCCCAACGGGGGTTTACCTTCATAGAAACCTTAATATCCCTGGCGGTGTTATCTATCGCAGTAATATCTATTGTCCAGATGTTTACGCTCAGTGCCAAGCAGAATGCAGTCGCCGCCGATTTAACCAAACTCACCACCTTTGCCCAGGATAAGATGGAAGAGCTGAAAAGTATGAAGTATAAGGTCTTGATTGCCGCTGGAGATGTAGGCAGCGTGACTACACCCGTATCTGGCTATTACGATGACCCGGAGCCCGAGTATCAAAGGTTATGGCAGATAGATGTGGGCAATCCCACTCCTGGTATGACCACCGTCAGGGTGAAAGTTATTTCCTCAAGAAAATTAATTGGAACTCTAAAAGAGTGTGAGCTGGTCATCACACGGTCAACATAATCGGGATAGAGAAAAATGAGCTCTCGCATACACAGTTTAGCAAGGAAGTTAAAAGATTCCAAAGCCATGACCCTGGCCGAGGTGCTCATCGCCATGACCATAGGCGTCATGATTATGGTGGCAATCTATGCCCTGCTGTCGCAAAACAAGAGGATATATGTTGCTCAATCTAATATTGCGGAAATGCAGCAGAATGCCAGAATTGCCCTGGATTTAATGACCAGAGAGATTCTCATGGCCGGTTATGACCCCTTCAATCCCGACTACCTGGTGCTGAGAATACCTCCCATCCTCAATCCGTCTTCCACCGGCATCAGGGTCCTGGCTGACCTGAATCAGGATGGCGATTTCAACGATACGAATGAAAATATACTCTTTGACTGGGACTCCTCCACCAATGAGATAACCAGAGACTCCGGGAGTGGAGCTAAGGTGATTTCTACCAATGTCACTGCTTTTGATATAGACTACGACCACGCAGCGACAACCCTTACTTCGGGCGCAGGACCAGGCAGTACCACCCTGGTTGTGGAATCGTCTGCCGGATTTCTTGTCGGCGATTGGGTTTACATCTCGGATGGTGTTACTTTGAATAACGCCTTTGTGACCGCCATCCCCAGCACCACCACCTTGAGAATTAATCCCGCACTCACCAGCAGTTTTGCCTACGACAGCACGGTGGCTTTT
>JAOUOQ010000154.1 GCA_029880275.1 Candidatus Aminicenantota bacterium
TGGTGGTGATGACCTCGAACTCCTGGATGGAATCCTGGGGGAAGAACTGCAGGAACGAGCCGACTACATCGTCGTTATTGTCACCCCCGTCAATCATCATATTGTTCTCTCGACCGCTGGAGGCTCCGAAGGAAACCCCCGAGATATCCCCATCCCGTTCCTTGGTGGGGTCGAAGGTGGTCTGCACCCCGGTGCCGGGAGCCAGCAGGGCTAAGTTGACGAAGTTGCGACCCAGCAGGGGAAGGTTTTCAATCATCTGCTGAGGGATATCGGTGGAGATGTCCGACTGGGTACCTTCAATCAGAGGTGCCTCCCCGGTTACCGTGATCACCTCTCTTACCGCCGCTATCCTGAGAGTGATGTTGAGGGTAGCCGTGGCACCTATGGTAAGCTTCAGCCCTGTCTGGGTGATGGTCTCAAAACCCTCCAGTTCTGCCGTGAGCTCGTAGTTTCCCGGAGGAACCGCTCGGATGCTGTACAGACCCCGCTCAGAGGTGACCGTGGTCCTTACCATCCCGGTATCAACATTCCTCAGGGTGATGGTAACCCCGGGCAGCACAGCGCCTGTCTCGTCAGACAGCTGCCCCACTACATCGGATGTCTGCCCGAAAGCCAGCACAGAAGCCACCAAAATGAACAGCGAAGCTAAACAGATATGCTTTTTCATCTCTTCTCCTTAATTTAAGCAAAATTCCATTTGCCAAAAAACCAGAGTCTTATTTTGCCTCACTTCACCTCCTTCCTTTATCAAACATCACCCTTTATGCATATTCAGCAATATTTATGCCACAATAATAATTTAGACTACTATCCCTCTAATTATATGTAAAATATTTAATTTATTTATTTGCCGTTGCCAGCCTTTCAGAAAAGCACCCTTTTTGAGTGCATAATTATGTATAAAAATACAAATAATTATGTATAATATATCTCTATATTTTATTATTTGCTCTTTATAGCTTGCCTTAGATAATAGCGATAAAAAAGGGGAGAAATCGATTATCTTAAGGTCAACATGAAGGGTGTTATTAAACCCTCATGGCAGAGATTTCATCTCTTTGGGGTAATCCCGGAGGGAAGGAATGGGGATTATCTTATTAAGGTGTGGAGCAGAAAAGCGTAAAGTAAAGCAATATTATCATTTTTGTATGTAGTCAAATAGATATATTAAGAAGTATTTTTAGCCCTCATTTTCTGTTTTTTACTCTCCTTCAGGAGTGAACAATAGCTTTATTTTTTTCTCAAGAATATATTTTGCAAGAACAACGAGTTTTGTTTCAGGCAAATTTTAGCTTCACATCCTCCACCATCGGCGGTGGAAAAAATAGGATAAGATATAAAACTGATTGGCAATAAACTAAGAATTATTGCCTATACCGGAAAGATAGCCACTTAAGAATGATAAAAAAGAGGGTTAGCCCCCTGTTGATGGGGAGCTAACCCCCGGTAGCTACATCCAGAAATTTAGAACTCAATCCTTACGGAGACCTGTGCTTCCCGGGCAACTCCCAGAACACGGGTTCCGGTGTTGTAAAGGAGAGACTCCACACGGGTCATCCAGCCACGCGGGCTCCGGTTGTCGCCATCGAACAGGTTGAAGACCTCGAAGAAGAGCTTCAGACGATATCTATCGGCAAAGCTGAAGGCCTTGGTCAGGCGGACATCCACATTCTTGAAGTCACCCCCTCTCCCTTGACCAGCCTTATGGTCCTTGAAGGTATCGCTGGTAAAGCCATCACCATCCATATCGCCGCCTTCATAGCTGAAAATGGTGAAGGCGAAGGGGGAGCCATAGCCGAAGTTGAGCCCGAGGTTGAAGTCGTAGGGGAGATTGAACATGGCACCGATATTAAACACATGGGTGCGGGAGCCGGTGATTGGGCCGTAGTTGGCGTTCTCCCAGTCGGGATAGGTCAAATCGTAATTTATCGCAGAAAGCTCCCTGTCGGTGAACCCTTTATTGGACGACAGGGTGTAGGAAGCCTGCATCATCATGTTGTGACCGAAGCGCTTGCGAGCGGCCACCTCCAGAGCTTGGTACCGATTGCGACCTAAGTTATCAGCCACCCGGCATAGACGGTACAAGCCCATCTCCTCCCAGGTCTGCCCGGTCCAGGGAAGTGGCAAAGTCAGGTGTCTAAAGAAGGTCATCGGGTTGTCTATGCGCTGATAGACATAGTCAACATCCAGGGCTATGTCGTAGGGCATCTCCTTGGAGAAGCCGATGCTCGCCATCTGGCTCATTGGTACCTGGACATCGGGAGCGATGCAATAAATGTAGTAGATATCCTGCGGGGTGGGAAGACCCACAGGGACAGTGATGTATTGGGTCCAGTCGACCTGCCCTGCCAGTATCTCATCTCTACCCCAGGGAGGATTAAAGATATTTCCTGATGGTAGCCCTGGCTCGGTATCCAGGGGGTCGAGCCACAGCAGGAGATTGTTGACCACCTGCTGGTAGAACAGCCCCCAACCGCCTCGGATAACGAAGGAGCTGTCGCCATAGATATCGTAAGCGAAACCGAGCCTGGGTGCGAAGTTGTTCTTATCAGAGTCCGGCTTCCCTAATACACTGTCGCTGGCAAAGACGCGTCGCTCACCGAGGATACCCTGCTCCAGATCCCAGCGCAGACCTAAGTTCAGTGTGAGCCTGTCGGTCAGGCGGAAGTCGTCCTGGAAATACAAGGAATAGAGGGTGTAGAGGTCGCCGTCACCTGGAGCCGGTGAGAGACCCCATCCATAGGTAATGGAGGCGTAATCAGGGTACATACCGGCCACGTAATCAGCAGTGTCATACCAGGTAAGGGAATAGCGGGGACCCTTGTCTCTGGCAGAGCCGAGGAAGCCCGAGATGAGCACATTCTGATACTCAAACCCGACCTTCCAGTCATGCTCGCCGCCCAGGGCAGTCAAATGGTAGGATTGGTCATAGCGGAAGTGGTGCTTCCACTGCTCGGTCCTCTGAGGGAGATTACCGTTTCTGCCGGTAGCTAACTCTGGGGTATTGATAGCGACGATGATTGATTCATCATAATCTATCGCGTTCAGGAAGGTGGTATACTGGTAGAGGACTTCACCCAGGGTATTGGGATTAAAGATAATGGTATCCTTGGCCAGCATGGAGTGGTACTTGTTGACCTCCGGTCCACCCCGCTCAGTGGTATTAATCCCGCCGACTTGGGAATTTTCTTTGGTGTCCTTCTGGTACGCGTAGCGAGCAGTCAGGAAGTGCTTCTCGGTGGGCTGGGCGGTGAACTTACCCACTACCAGGTTCTGGGAAAAGGAGTTATCGAATTCTCCACCCCATATCTCATTTAGCGCCGGATAGCCAGGGATGATTGTCGTGCCGGTCTTGGGCTGCTTGGTGTAATCGATGTTGCCGAAGAAGAAAGCCTTATCCCTCACAATGGGACCACCGACCAACCCTCCATAGATGTGCTGAATCCTCTGCTCCTTCACAGCTTCTTCTCCGGCTTCCGTTGCTGCTTCCTCTGCTATGGCGGTGATGGAGGTGAAGCTGTCAGGGCGATGAAGGGTGTAGAACCCCCCGTGCAACTCGTTGGTGCCGCTCTTGCTGATGACATTGATTACCCCGCCAACCGTATGACCGTATTCAGCCTTGAACCTGGAGGTGATGACCTCGAACTCCTGGATGGAGTCCTGGGGGAAGAACTGCAGGAACGAGCCGACCACATCGTCGTTATTGTCACCCCCGTCAATCATCACATTGTTCTCTCGACCGCTGGAGGCTCCGAAGGAGACCCCCGAGATATCTCCATCCCGCTCCTTGGTGGGGTCGAAGGTGGTCTGCACCCCGGTGCCGGGAGCCAGCAGGGCTAAATTGACGAAGTTGCGACCCAACAGGGGGAGGTTGGCAATCATCTGCTCAGGAATTTCGGTGGAGATGTCCGACTGGGTCCCTTCAATTAGCGGCGTCTCCCCGGTTACTGTGATCATCTCTCTGACCGCTGCTATCTTGAGGCTGATGTTGATGGTTGCCGTGGTACCTATGGTAAGCTTCAGCCCTGTCTGGGTGAGAGTCTCAAAGCCTTCCAGTTCAGCCGTTATGTCGTAGTTTCCTGGAGGAACCGCTCGGATGCTGTAAAGACCCCGCTCTGAAGTGACCGTGGTCCTCACCATCCCGGTATCAACATTCCTCAGGGTGATGGTTACCCCGGGCAGCACGGCGCCTGTCTCGTCAGACAGCTGCCCCACTACATCGGCTGTCTGCCCGAAAGCCAGGACAGAGGCAAACAATATAAACAGTGAGACTAAAAAAATATGCTTTCTCATCTCTTCTCCTTCATTTAATCACAGTTCTGTTAACTAAAAAATATAAGTTTTATTTCCCTGCATTCATCACCCCCCTCTTGAAAAGATAAATTTGATAAACTAACTCAATATTGTATAAAGCAAAATTTATGCCATAAAATAAATTATTGCCTTAATCCTCTAATTATATGTAAAATATTTAATTTATCTATTTGCCGTTGCCAGCCTTTCAGAAAAGCACCCTTTTTGAGTGCATAATTATGTATAAAAATACAAAAAATTGCATATAATATATCTCTATATTTTATTATTTGCTCTTTATAGCTTGCGTTAGATATTAGCGATAGAAAAGTGGATAAATCGATTATCTTGAGGTCAACATGAAGGGTGTTATTAAACCCTCATGGC
>JAOUOQ010000155.1 GCA_029880275.1 Candidatus Aminicenantota bacterium
ATAATAGCATAAATTTGGTAGAATTTAAAGCATGAGATGGGTGATTTTTATAGTCAGCCGCCATAATTTTTACCTATGTCAGGATTTTTTCCGTCCTGTCCCCTTATACTCCCGGTCGACAATAAGAAGTCTAAAAAAACTTAGTTCCCATTTTAATGCTTTTTTTGGCGGCTAATTTTTGTATTGATATTCTCCTGAATAATATGCTATTGTTTAAATGTATTAAGTCAATCAGGAGGAATATATTAACAGAGTAATCAAAGATTAAATAAGAGACTTTAACCTCGTAAGAGCTACCAGATAACAATTATCCTGCCTGGTAGAGGTTTTGGCAAAGGAGAGCTTGCCTGTAGCTGATTTATCTTGCAAATATAGAGCAAGTTAACGCTAACTCCATCATTCTCTGGTGAGAGAAAAAAGGGGGTATTAAGAAAATGATAAGCAGAAGAAACTATTATCTGTTGATTATTGTCTCTCTTGTTTCTATTCCCCTCCTCTCGGGAGTGCTGTTTGGGCAGCGGGTGATTGACCTGCGTAAAGCGTGGGGTGATGTGCGGATTCTGGGGGATGATTTTGCTGATTATCTTGGTTGGGCTGTTTCTTATGGGGACATAAACGGCGATGGCTATATGGACATCATCATCGGTGCCCCTGAGGCTGACCCCGGTGACCCTCCACTAGATAATGCTGGGGAGACCTATGTAGTCTTTGGCTCCAGCAATCCACCTACTGCAATCGATTTGGACTGTGTTTTTCCCGATATAACTATCAATGGGAAAGAGCAGTGGGACAGGTCTGGCAGTGCGGTAGCCAGCGGGGATATAAACGCCGATGGATATGATGATATACTCATCACTGCACCTGGGGCAGGAAGCGGCGGAGTGGTATGTGTTATCTTCGGCTCAAGTTCACCACCAACTGTTATTGATTTAAGCAAGGAGTCGGCTAACATCAGTGTCTTAGGTGGAATTGGCGCAGTGGTTCTTAGCTGCGATGTGGTTGCTAGCGGGGATGTAAACGGTGATGGGTATGACGACATAATAGCTGGCGCATATACGGCTTCCCCCGAGGGGCGCATTAGTGCCGGGAAGACTTATGTGATATTTGGTTTCAGCCCACCTAGCCATATTACAATAGCCTTGAGCAGCCAACCGCCCCAAATCACCATTTACGGAGAGGATGCTTATGAACTATCCGGCTTTGCGGTAGCCAGTGGGGATGTAAATAACGATAACTATGATGACATAATCATTGGGGCCCCGCATGCTAACCCGCATGGAGACTGGCATCAAGGGAGGACCTATATAGTTTTCGGCTCCAGCTTCCCATCACCCCCCTATGTATTTGATTTAAACTTGTTGCCAGCTGACATTACCATTTACGGTGATGATGATTTAGAAAATTTGGGTCGTAGGGTGGCCAGCGGGGACATTAACAACAATGGCTACAATGAGATAATCATTGGCTCTTTTCAGGAGGCCTATGTGATTTTAGGAGAGAGCTTGCCTCCAACTCCTTGCATAATTGACCTGAGAAGCGAGTCAGCAGATATCACCATTTCTGGCAAATCTTTCCCCGCGATTGACATCGGGGATGTAAACGGAGATAGCTATGGTGATATAATCATTGGTGCTCATAATGCCACCCCTATCCCTGGACGCGGCTCCGCTGGGGAGACCTATGTGATCTTTGGCTCCGATTTTAAATCGCCACCTTACACCATAGATTTAGACACCCAACCTGCCGACATAACTATCTCTGGAGATGACAAGGATGATTGGTCTGGATGGGCTGTAGCCTGTGGGGATATGAATGGCGATGGATATGACGATATAATCATCGGTGCCCATCGTGCTTCCCCTCCTGGCGGCCAATATGCCGGGGAGACCTATGTGATATTAGGTGGTGGCGCCATTATCACCGCTCACGGTGTTGGGGGCAGCGGCTGGATAAGGTCATTTAGCCTTTTGGGGAGAACCTGGAGTAAATTCCAAGCTTTTGAAACAGAAACCGGGGAGGTCCAGCTGGCGGTTGGCGACATAGATGGAGATGGACACGATGAGATAGCCGCCGGGCATGGCGAGGGTGGCTCATCGCTGGTCAAGCTCTTTGAGGTGGATGGCAGCCTCATTCATTCCTTCTATGCATTCGATTCTGGTGCGAATCCCGGGGGCGAAGTCCATCTGGCGGTAGGGAACTTTGATGGCGACCCTGATTTAGAGTTAGCCGTGGCCACCGGCTACAATGGGGGAAATAAGGTCAGGCTGTTTGAAACGGATGGCACATTTATCAGCCAGTTTGCTGCCTTTGGGATTGGTGGAAACGCCAACGGAGAGGTGCATATTGCTGCGGCTGATATAGATAGCGATGGCATTGATGAGATAATCTGCGGTCATGGTGAGGGGGGCTCTTCATGGGTGAAGCTCTTTGAAGTGGATGGCTCCCTCATCCGCTCCTTCAGAGCCTTTGGAGCATTGAATGCCAACGGTGAGGTTCAACTGGCCATAGGTAACTTTGATGCCGACCCCTCTGATATGGAGATAGCGGTGGCTCATGGAGAAGGGGGGAAATCGTGGGTGAAGTTCTTTAATGCTGATGGGACTTTCATCGGAAGCTTCAAAGCCTTCGGTTCGGCAAACGCTCAAGGCGAAGTCCATCTGGCGGCGGCTGATGTGGAGAAGGGTGATGGCCTGTGGGAGCTAATCTGCGGTCATGGCGAGGGAGGCAGTTCCATGGTCAAGGTCTTCAAGGCTGACGGAACCGTCATCAGGAGCTTCAAAGCCTTCGGTGCGGTAAACGCTCAGGGTGAAGTCCACCTGGCAAAAAGCAACTATTAAGATGACTTATCATTGGTATCTGCATAAAGGAGATTTTTCATATCTTTATATGTGGATGAAGGACAATAATCTTGCTCCTTAGCTAAGTTTAAAGTAATCCGCCCTTCCAAAAAGGCGGAAAAAAGGAATTATATTATCTATTGTGAGAAAGGAGAGGTAAAAATGGGTAGCAAAAATCTATTGATTGTATTATTTTTAGCCTTTATCTTTGTTGCTTCGGGCTTACTGTTTGGGCAGCGGGTGATTGACCTGGATAAGGTATGGGGTGATATGCGGGTGCTGGGGGAAAATGCTTTTGATAATTGCGGCTGTTCGGTGGCCTATGGGGACATTAATGGCGATGGCTATATGGACATCATCATCGGTGCCTCTGAGGCTGACCCCGGTGATCCTCCACGCTATCGGGCCGGGGAGACCTATGTCATCTTCGGCTCCGGATTATTGTCTCCCGCAACTATTGATTTGAGCACCGAAAAAGCTCACATCACCATCTACGGGGATGATATAGATGATTGGTCTGGTCAAGCAGTTTCCATCGGGGATGTGAACAATGACGGATTTGACGACATCATCATCGGTGCTCATACTGCTGACCCTGCTGACCCTCCACGAGATTGGGCCGGGGAGACCTATGTCATCTTCGGCGCCAGCTTCCCATCTCCACCTTATATCATCGATTTGAGAACCCAACCAGCCGACATTACCATCTATGGGGATAACGCCTGGGATCAGTCTGGCTTTTCGGTTGCCAGCGGGGATATAAATAACGATGGTTACCATGATATAATCATTGGAGCTTGGCTTGCTGATTCCCCTGGAGGTGAAGATGCTGGGAAGACATATGTTGTCTTAGGCGATAGCTTCCTTTCCCCACCTTACACCATAGATTTGGCTACCCAATTAGCTGATATTAATGTCTATGGTGATAATAAAGATGATAGTCTTGGCTTTGCGGTTGCCAGCGGGGATATAAATAACGATAACTATGATGACATAATTATCGGTGCCTTTTGGGCCGACCCTGATGAGCGACCTACTGCCGGGGAGACCTATGTCATCTTCGGCTCCAGCTTCTCATCGCCACCTTACACCATAGATTTAAACGCCCAATCAGCCGATATCGTCATCTACGGTGAAAATACTGGTGATTTGTCAGGCTCTGAGGTTTCCACCGGGGATATCAACAATGATGGTTACTATGATATAATCATAGGTGCTATTGATGCTAATCCACCTGGTCACCGTGACGTGGGGGGAGCTTATGTGGTATTCGGTGAAAGTTTTACCTCACCACCCTATGCCATAAATTTGCCTGCCGACATCACCATCTATGGAGAATATTTTTATGGATATTTTGGCCATGCGATTGCCAGCGGGGATATAAATGGCGATGGGTATGATGATATAATCGTCTCTAACGATGCGGCTGTTTCGCGCGGGATAACCTACGTGGTATTCGGTTCAAGCAGCTCACCCTTAACTATTGACCTGAGTATTCAATCAGCCGACATCACTGTTTTTGATGAAGGAATTAGCTCTGGCCTTGCCAGCTGTGACCTAAACGGTGATAGCTACTACGACCTGATTATCGGTGCCCCTTATTCTACCCCCGATGGGCGCACCTGTGCAGGGGAGATCTATGTGATATTAGGTGGTGGCGCCATTATCACCGCCCATGGTCTGGGGGGCAAAAGCCAGATAAAATCCTTCAGCCTGCTGGGGAGAGGCTGGGGTGGGTTCTGTGCCTTCGGAGCGGTCAACAGCCAGGGAGAGGTCCATCTGGCAGTTGGTGATATAGATGGGGATAGACTTGATGAGATTGCCGCCGGGCATGGCG